>JBEBGK010000193.1:0-6611 GCA_040081515.1 Chthoniobacteraceae bacterium | reverse complement strand
GTCGCCGACGGTCACGCTGCGGCCCTTCGCGCTGAGGATGCCGCGCGCGACGGATGAGCCGTAGCCGAGCGGATTGCCGAGCACGAGGCACGTCTGGCCGAGCAGACTCGGCGAGAGATCGTTCAGTGCGATGAAGGGGAACGTCTCCTTCGCGTCCACCTTGATCATCGCGAGATCGTGGTCCGGATCGCCGGTCACGTACCGGGCCGTGTAGGTCTTTCCCGCCGGAGTGGTCACGGAAATCTTCATCTCCGCGGCGCGTTCGACGACGTGCGCGTTCGTGATGATGGTCCCCGAGCTGTCGATGAAGAACCCCGAGCCGAGGCTCTGGACCTTCTGGTTGATGATCCGCGGCGGCCTCATCGGCCCGCCGAAGAAATCATTGAACAGCGCATCCATCGGGTCGCGCACGGTCCGGCGCACGATGGATTCGGTGTTGATATTCACCACCGCCGGCATGGCCTTGGCGACGGCGCGCACGGCTGGTTCCTGCGCAGGATCGTCGTCCGCGTGGACAGGCATCGATGCGAGCAGCGCGGCGAACAGGCAGAGCAGGCGGAATTTCATAGGCGGGAAGCGGGTGGGTAGGACAAAGAAAGCCCGCTGTCGCTCAAAATTCGTCCTCCGATAATCCTGTGCAACGGCTCGAGGCTGCAGTCCGAAGCAGCCCCCGCGAGACCTCTGCGAACAAGCCGGGCTCATCCGCCACCCGCCCGCTGGCGTAAAGGGTGATGCCATGTCCGTTCACGTCCTCGAATCCTCCCAAGTCGTCCACGCCTCCATCGACCGTGCGTGGGATTTCTTCTCCGATCCTCGCAACCTCTCGCGGATCACCCCGCCGGAACTGGACTTCAAGATCCTCTCCGCCCTGCCGGAGCGCGTGTATCCGGGGCTGATGATCGAATACCGGGTGCGCCCCCTGCTCGGCATCCCGGCCCGATGGGTGACGGAGATCACGCACGTCGAGCCCCGGAAGTTTTTCGTGGATGAGCAACGCATCGGGCCCTACCGCATCTGGCACCACGAGCACCACTTCAGGGCGCTCGACGCAGGCCGGGTCGAGATGACTGATCGCGTCACCTACGTGCTGCCATTCGGCCCCCTGGGGGATCTGGTGCATCCCTTCATCGTGAAGCCGCAGCTCGCGAAAATATTCGCCTTCCGCGAAAAAGCCGTCGGGACCCTCTTCGAAGAGCCAATCCGGATCCAGACTGCCGTCTGCTGAAATCAACCGGCGGGCGCGGACCGCCTCTTCCCGGAGCGCCGCTATCAGTGGTTGAACATGAACTCCTTGGCGTTCATGAGCGCCCAGAAGATGTCGGTGTAGACCTTGGGCTGTTCCTCGGTGACGCCCCAGAATTCCTCGAGTTTGCGGAGTTCCTGCTCGGTGGGATTGCGGCTGAAGGTGCGCAGATACAGCTCCGTCGCGATCTCACGCGGCGTCATGTTCGCCTTCATGAGCTTCTGGACCAGTCCGCCCTGGGCGATCTTCGATTCGATCGTCTCGCCATTGAGCAGATGGAGGGCCTGGCTGAGGGTGGGGCCGACTTTCTCGCGGGCGCAGATCTCCTCGCGGTCGGTGCGGCCGAATGTGGTGAGGAAATAGCTGGTGGTCTTCCCGTCGGCAATCTCGACGGCGCGCGCGCCGAGCGGCAGGCCGCGATACTTGTCCTGCGTCTCGGTGGCCTGCGTGATGCAATCGAGCAGGACCTCGGAGCGGATGCGGCGGATGGTGGCCTTTGCGAAATTGCGTTCATCGAGCGCGTTGGATTCGTTCGCGCGGGTGGCGCGCTGGTAGGCGGCGCTGTTGCAGATGTCGCGGACGAGTCTGCGGAGGTCGTAGTTGTATTCGATGAGCTTGGCCGCCAGCGCGTCGGCGAGTTCCGGGTTGCTCGGCGGGTTCGACAGGCGCGCGTCGTCCACGGGCTCCACGATCCCCTGACCCATGTACTGGGCCCACACGAGGTTCGCGACGTGCCTCGGGAAAAACGGGTTCTTCGGCGAAGCCACCCAGTCCGCGAGAACCTGGCGGCGATCCTTCCCGTTGCAATCCGGCGGCTCCTCCCCGAGGAACTTCGGCGGGATCACCCGGTTGTCCACGGGATGCCGCGCGTCACCGGAGCTGGTGTTGAAGATCACGCGCTCCCTCGGATCCTCGCCGTTCTTGCGGCCCACCTGGGTGAAGAAGGCGACGAAGCCCCGGTAGTCCGCCATCGTCCAGCGGTCGAACGGATGATTGTGGCACTGCGCGCACTGGATGCGGGTCCCGAAGAACGCCTGGGCGGTGTCCTCCGCGAGTTTCAACGGATCGGTCTGGAGCTGGTAGTAGTTCGCGGCCGGGTTTTCAAAGTTCGAGCCGCTCGCGACGATCAACTGGCGGGCCATCTCGTTGACGGGCATGTTTTTTTCGAGCTGGTCGCGGATCCAGGTGTAGTAGCCGAGGACGGCCTTGTAGCTTCCCTCGTTGTTGTTCCGGCCGGAGCGGAGCTGGAGCAGTTCGCTCCACTTCATCGCCCAGATGTCCAGGAATTCCTTCCGCGCGAGGAGCTGGTCGATCGCCTTCGCGCGCTTCTGCGGATCCTTGTCGGCGATGAACGCCTTGATGCCCGTCGGGGTCGGGAGCGTGCCGGTGATGTCGATCTGCGCACGGCGCAGGAATGTCTCGTCGTCACAGATCCCGCTCGGATTCATGCGCAGCTTGTCGAGCTTCGCGTTCACGAGCTGGTCCACGTAGTTCCATTCCTCGACCTTCGGCCGGGTGTATTGGAGGTTCTTCGGGATGATGATCACCTGCGTGCCGACCGTGAAGGTGTGGAAACGGGCCATGACGAAGGCCTCGCCGCGCTGGCCGGTGGTGATGACGCCCTCGGGATCGATCTTCGCGGAGCCCTCGTTGCTGCTGAGGAAGAGCGAGAGCGTGGTGATGTCGCGATCCGAGCCGTCGCTGTAATGGGCGCGGACGGTGATCTTGAATTTCTGGCCCGGCGCCTCGAGCAGGAGCTGGCGGGGGAGGATCTCGATGCTGGTCGGCTCGGCGATGTCCTTGGCGTCGTCAGGCGCCCCGGCTTCCAGCCACCGCATGAGCGTCTGGTAGCTCTCGCTGGTCTTGGTAAAGAGCTTGCCGCCGGTGTGCGGCGCTTCGCCGATGTTCTTGGTGAGCAGCATGGAGGCCTCGGGCATTCCGAGGTTGATGCGGCGGCCGACTTGCTCGCGGGTGAGGCGATGGTGATCGCCCGCCGGGTCGAAGCCGAAGAGCGAGAGCCGGAATCCATCCTTCCCGCGTGAAGATCCGTGGCAGCCGCCGCTGTCGCAGCCGTTGCGCATGAAGAGGGGCATGACGTCGAGGCGGAAGGAGATCGGGCGATCCGTCTGCGCCGCCGCGACTTTCAACGGCAGATCCACGGTCTGTCCGTTGTATTCGACCTTCACCGTGGTCTGGCCGTCGGCGAGCGGATAAACGGTCCCGTTCTCCACCTTCGCCTTCGTCGGGTCGGCGACGGTGATTTTTGCCTCGCCGGTGACGTTCCGGTGGACGCCATTCGGCTCGGTGAAGCGGCACACGAGGGACTGGCGATCGCGCTGGGTGTTCAGGTTCACCTCGGCCGGGAAGACCTCGAAGGCATTGGCGGCCCAGTTGGATGAGGTGGCGAGGAGAAGTGGCAGGATGATGGCGATTCGGCGCATGGGTAAGGGCTCCGGGATGGTGGTGGAGTTGACTCTAAGTATCGGGATGGAAGCAGTTTCTTTGGCGGGAAGGCCCGCCGCGTCACGGCTTGGCTTCAGCCACCTTCGCCGCAGGCGTGGTTTTGTCCACCCGCAGAATGCCGCCGCCGGCGATGGTGTTCATCATCGGCTCGCCGTCCTTCGCCAGCGTGAACGACGCGAAGATGGTCTTGTGCTGGCCGGCTTGCGCGGTCGGCGTCGCCTTGAGCGCAAAGCGGACCTCCTTGTCGTCCTTGGTGATCTCGCGTTCCTCGGAGGTCACACCCTGCGGGAGGCCCACCAGCGCGACCTTCGCCTTGCCCTCGAACGGGGCCTTGTGCTCGAGCTTCAGCGTCATCGATCCCTCGCTGTCCTGGTCGATGTAGGTGCGGACGAGCGTCCCCTTCACGAAAGGAGCCGCGACTTCGAGGTCGATGAGCTTGCTGCTGATCCACGTCGGGCCTTTGCCGAGATCCACCGTTGCCGCGACGCAGGTCTTCCATTTTGCAATCGGCGCGCCGCCATTGGCGCTGATGGTCACGTGCCCTTCGTTCTTTCCCTCCGGGATGGTGACCACGCCCGGCGTGCCGATCCCGGGCGGTGCGTAGAGCACCTGGATTTGAATCGGACCCTTGAAGTCATTCCGGCGGGTCGCCACGACTTTAATGTCCATCTGGCCGCTCTGGAGGATGGGAACCTTCGGCTGCGGCGCCTCGATCGTCACGGGCACCTCATCCGTGACGGCGATCGCGAGCGCATCCTCCTCGACGCCGTAGTATGCACGCTGGTTGCCGTTCTCCGAGACCTCGACGATGTGCTCCACCTTCGCGAGCACTTTCACGTCCTTCGGCGGCTCGGTCAGTTTCGGCAGAATCTGCACCGCCTTCTGGGCCGGTGCGGCATCAGCCGCGGCCTCGAACACCATCGCGACCGCGTCCACGGACTTGTCCACCTTGTCGGCTGCCGCGGTCACTCCCGCGGGCAGATCGCGCAGTTCGAGGGTTGCGTCCCCGCCGATGTCGGCGCGCCGCAGCCGCACGAGCGTCGCGTAGCGGTTCCCCTTGGGCACCACGATGGCGCGGCGCTGCTGGGAGCTGTTGATGACCATTTCCGGCAGGTAGGTGAATAACCCGGGCTGCACGAGGGTCACCTCCACCCGGTAGGTGAAAAACGGCCCGCCACGCATGAGCTGGTCGTGGACCTGGAGGCAGAACTCCCCGTCCGCGGGCGCCGTCCATCGCAGATAGCTGTCCGGCGTGCCGGCGTCGTCATTCAAGGTGAGACGCTTGCCGGCGGCGTCATGGATTTCGAGGACGGGGTCGAGCGGCGAGCGCAACGACCGCGCGAAAACCCGGACCTCGTACGCCGTGCCTTTGCGGGCCTTGAACTTGAAGAAATCGGTGTCGCCCTTCTCCTGGATGATTCCGTTGAACGCCAGTGGCAGTTCCCCCGCGGCGGGCGTCGCTTTCGCCGCCTCGTTGTTCGGCTCGGTTTCCAGGACGTTTGGAAATGGCGACACGCGCAGGAAATTCGGCTGCGGCGCCGCAACACCGTCCTTCTTCGCGATGACCTCGAATCGCTTCTCCGGCTCGGCCGGGAGCTTCACCGCCTGCTCGAATGGCCCGCCCGCATCGCCAAGAAGCGTCGCCTTGAGTTCCTGGCCCGCCATTCCGCCGAGCGGGTAGATGCTCAGCGGCCTCGGATGCGAACCGATGTGAAGCAGGTAGCTCGAATCGCCCAGCCCGCTGTTGGTCGAATCACGGATGACCACCCGATACTTGCCGTCCTCCGGCGCGATCACGCTCAGCGCGGGATCCTGCCTCGTGAATGCACTGTCATCCGCCTCCGCCAGCACCGTGCCGTCGGCCTTCGTGATGCTCAGATGCGCATCTGTGACCGCCTGCGTCGTGATCCGCACCGCGACGACCTCGGCGGAAATGCGCTGCCCCTTCTTCGCCTCCACCTCGAAGTGATCCTGATCCTCGCCCGGGATGGTGCCATACATGGTCACGCCGAGCGGAGTCGGCTGCGGCTTGTAGGGTTCGCCCTTCGCCTCGTCCGCCTCCTTCTGCACGGGATACGGCGTCACGTAGAAAAGCCGGACGTCGCCGACGCCCGAGTTCGTGATCGTGCGGAAAACATACTCCCCGATCCGCGCATCCGGCGCGATCTTCAGCTTGATCTTGAAGCTGGCGTCTTTCGGCTCGCTGACGCCGAGGCACTCGATCCCCGGCTCGTCGAAAAGAAGCGAGCGTCCGTCAACCAATCGCGATCCGGCGATGACGATTTCGGCTTCCGTTCCGCGCTGCCCGGCCGCCGGAGTGATGCGGGTGACGGACGGGGAACCCGCCCAGAGGGAAATCGCGGGCAGAATGCAGGAGGCAAGGATGGTGGCTCGTTTCATGGGATTTGGAGATGAACTGAAAAGGGGCTTCATGGTAACGCCCGTGCAGAGCGGGTCTTAGTGGGGAAATTACCCGGCGGAAAGCGACCGCTCAAGGGAGAGTCGGCGCCTTCGCCATCAGCACGCGCCAATGGCGTTTCGAAAAACGCTGATTCCCCTGCTCTTTGTCATGCTCATGCTCTCGTGGCATTCCCGTCAAAAAAACGGAGCATGAGCATGAGCAAGACGAAGACGGAAGAACCGCGCGCCGCCGGTATTTCAAGCGTCAACGGCCCTGGACGCCGCATCCCGCCGGGCTGCGCGAATCCTATTTCGCGAAGAACGGATTGTTCTTCAACTCCTCGCCGACCGAGGTGAGCGGCCCGTGCCCGGGGCAGAGCACGGTGTCCGGCGGCAGCGTGAGGATCTGCTCGATGTTGTTCTTCAGCGCGTCGCCGTAGCTGATGCCGCCGCCGCCCATGCTGCCGGCAAAGATGGAATCGCCGACGACCGCGACGGGCCGCGC
>JBEBGK010000192.1:0-6619 GCA_040081515.1 Chthoniobacteraceae bacterium | reverse complement strand
TCTGGCAGCTCCGCGAAAGCGTCGAGGGACTCGCCGAGGGCTGCCGCGAATTCGGCACGCCGGTCACGGGCGGCAACGTGTCGCTCTACAACCAGAGCCCCGCAGGCCCGATCGATCCCACGCCGACCGTCGGCATGGTCGGCATCATTGACGACGCGAGGCACATCACCACGCAGGCGTTCAAGTCCGCGGGCGACGCCATCATCCTCGCCGGCCCCGTGCTCGATCCCGCCGCGGGCGACCTCTCACTTGGCGCGTCGCACTACATGAAAGTCGTGCATGGCCAGAAAATCGGGCGCACGCCGCGGCTGTCGTTCGATTTGGAAAAGCGCGTGCAAGCCGCGGTCCTCGGCCTCATCCGCGACGGTCTCGTGAAAAGCGCGCACGATTGCAGCGAAGGCGGCCTCGCCGTCGCGCTCGCGGAAAGCTGCATCGGCGGAAAACTCGGCGCGACCGTCGATCTGCCCTCCGGCCCCGCGCTCGAAAAATATCCCGGGCACGCCGCCCGCGCCGCGCTGTTCTTCGGCGAAAGCCAGAGCCGCATCATCCTCGGCATCGCCCCGGAAAACGCCGCCCGCGTCCTCGCCGCACTCGCAAACGCCAAGATCCCGCACAGCCGCCTCGGCACCGTCGGCGGCGACAAGCTGAGCATCACCGCCCACGGCGCGACGCTCGCAGCGCCGCTCGCGGAAGTCAGCGATCCCTTCGAGCACAGCATCGAGCGGGCGATGAAGGGATGAGGTAGGTGCCCACTTGATCGCCTACGAGATGAGCCCGGACTTTGATCCGTTCAAGCCAGAGAAGCCGCCGATCTTCTCGGGCTTTTGGTGCTTACTCTGCGGGATACTCCATTTCGTCGGGACGTTTGTCATCGTCGGTCTTCACTTCATGGCGGGTATGGCGTCGTTTACAGAACGCGATTCCGGAGAGATTGCGTTTTGGAAGGCCCTTCAGTGGGTTTGGACTCCGTTGGCTATGACTGCTTGGAATCCAGAGAATCTGACCAACCAGAATCAGCTCCTCGGGTTGGCATTCCTGTGGTCTTGCGTCGTCGGAGTTGCGCTCGGTTTTGTCTCGCCGTTGATTGGGAGTCTATTTCATCGGGGCCGCAAAAGGTCCCAAGAGCCTACGCAACCCGGCCGATACGACTACTAAGCTCTGTCGCGAAAACTGGCTGTCCTCGCATCCGATTCCGGATGCCCTACCCAGCACCTTGTTCCACATGTCGAGGTCGCCTCTGGCGCGGCGGAGAGGTCGTCGGTGGAGTCGAGCACCTCGATGCTCCTGATGACCTCGCCCTCCGCTACCTCGCCGAGCTCTTCTTCTTCGCGGAAGACGAGCCGCTCTTTGAACTGGAGGGTTTCTTGACCGAGGTTGGCGCCTTCTTTGTCGATGACGTCGAGGTCGCAGTCTTCGTCACCGGCTTCTTTGGGGTTTCCTCGGTGACCACCTTCTTGAAGGTCAGATAGATCACCAGTTCACGCGCCTTGGTCGGGGTGCCGGCGTCCTTTTTCGCGGATGCGGATGTCGCTGGCGATCCATTGAGCAAGACGGTCGAGCCGCTGGCGGCGACTCCCTTGAACGAAGTCTCGCGGGCGACGAAGGTCATCACGGAAAGCGACTCGCTCTCGCGCTGGCCGTGCTTGAAGCGATCCGTCGCCCTGCCGCTGAATGCGATGTTCCCCTTTTCGGTCAGCGTCGGTTTGATCGTCAGCGTGACGCCGAGCGGGACCACGGATCCATCCGGCGCGGCGACGCCCTGGTTGACCTCGATGGTCGCGGGTTGCCCGGGGATCGTGGTCACCTTGGGTGCGCTCAGCACGTCCACGCCCTTCATTTTTCCGAGCAATTCCGGTTTCGCCGGCACGACGGTCCCCGCGGCCACATCGGCGAATTTCGCGGTCACCTCGATCGTGGTCGCGGCGGAGCACGTCGTGGCGCTGACGAAGACGGAGAGGAGCAGGTGTTTCATCGCAGTGGTCGTTGCTTTTGAGAAATGGCGCGCTTCGTCGGGCTACCAGCCGTCACCCTTGGTGAGTGTCTTCACGCGGACGAGGAACATGTTTGCGGTGATGTAGAGCATCGAACCGTCGTCGCCCCAGCCGCAGTTTGCGGTGGGCTGGCCGGTGTTGATGCGGCCGAGCAATTTTCCAGCGGGCGACAGGACGAGCACGCCACCGGGGCCGGTCGTCCATACGTTGCCGTCCTTGTCCGCTTTCAAGCCGTCACAGCTGCCCTTGAGGCCGGGCTTCTTGATCGCCTCGGCGTCGAAAAATGTCCGCTCGTTCGCGATAGTGCCGTCTCCCTTCACATCGAATGCCGCGACGCGTGTGTGCTTCGGATCGCTGATGGCAACGTAGAGAATCTTCTCGTCGGGCGAAAAGGCGATGCCGTTCGGAAAAGTCAGGTCCTTGGCGAGCAGGGTGACCTTTCCGTCGGGCGTCACGCGATAGACGCCGTTGAAGGGGATCTCCTTGAGCGGCGACGCGTTCAGCCCTTTCAGGCCGTACGGCGGGTCGGTGAAATAGACGTCGCCATTCCGGCGGATCGCGAGGTCGTTCGGCGAATTGAACCGCTTGCCGTCAAACTTGTCCGCGATGGTCTCGAATTTTCCCGGCGCAGTCATCCGCGCCACTCGCCGATCGCCGTGCTGGCAGAGGATGAGCTGCCCTTTCGCGTCGCGCGCGAGGCCGTTGCTGCCCTGCTCCCGGGCATCGGTGGGCGTACCCGTCATGCCGCTCGGTTTCAGGAACACTTCCGCCGTCGTCATGCCGTCCTTCCATCGGAAGGCTGTGTTGTTCGGGACGTCCGAGAAGACGACTGCGCCATCGAGCCACACCGGTCCCTCGGACCACGTGAATCCGACTGCGAGTTTCTCAATCTTTGCGTCGGGCGCGACCAGTTTGTCGAATGCCGGGTCAAATCGCTCGATGGAGCTGCTGAACTGCTGTGCGTCTGCGCCGGATACGAACAGCGAGAGGGACAAGAGAGAGAGAGGAATCTTCATGCGGGGCGTTTGTATCGCGGCCCGGCGGCGAAGCAAGCGGGAGCAAGCTCCGCATGTAGCCGCGCTTGTGAAAGCGCGGGCTGATCAGATCGGAAGGCACGCGAGAGCGTGAGGAAAGATCAGCCTGCGCTTTGACAAGCGCAGGTACCTCATGCGCCGAGCGCCTCGCGCATCTTCGTGAGTTGCGCGTGCTTCTCGGACCAGTCGCGCTCGCGGGTCTGGTGATCGTCGAGCACTTTCGCGGGGACTTTGCCCGCGAAGTTCGGGTCGGCGAGTTTGGCGCGGACTTTTGCGAGTTCGTCCTCGGCCTTCGTGAGTTCCTTGCCGATGCGCTCGCGCTCAGCAGCGACGTCGAGGAGACCGTCTTGCGGGAGGAAGAGCTCGCCGAGCGGGGTGAGCGCGACGGGTGTGCCTTTCGCCGGTGAAAATGCCGCGTTCACTTCGAGCGGCTCGGCATTGAGCAGCAGTTGCAGCACGGCGGCCTCGTGGTCGGCGAGCGTGGCGTTCGGCTTCAGGACGAAGCGCACGCGTTTGCTACTGGCGATATTGAAGTCGCGGCGCAGTCCGCGGCCGAGGTTCACCACTTCGTATTTGGCGTTGGCGAATTGCTCGTCGGTCTCGTCGAGCACGAAATACTCGCGCTCCTCGGCGGTGAACGGTTTCGGCCACGGCGCGAACATGATTGTCTCGCCGCCCTGCTTCGCGGGCATGTCCTTTGCGAAGCCCATGCCCTGCCACAGTTCCTCGGTGATGAACGGCATGAACGGATGGAAGAGCCGCAGCGTGTGCGAGAAGACGTAGTCCATCACGGCGAGCGTGTTCGCCTTTCGTCCTTCGTCGCCGCCGGTGAGAGTGGCCTTCGAGGCCTCGACATACCAGTCGCAGTATTCGCTCCAGAAGAAGCGATAGAGCGCGTTCGCTGCGTCGGCGAACCGGTATTCGGCGAGCGCGCTGCTCACCTCGGAGACGGCGGTGTCGAGGCGCAGGAGGATCCACTTGTCGTCGCTGGTGAGCAAGGTGGGGACGATGTCTGCCTCCGTCTCGCCGCCCTGCATTTGCCGGAAGCGCGCGGCGTTCCACAGCTTCGTGCAGAAGTTGCGGCCGAGCTCGATGTTCTTTTCGTCGAAGGTGACATCCAGCCCGAGCGGCGCGCTGCGCATGGTTCCGAAGCGGAGGGCGTCCGCGCCGAACTTCGCGATGAGGTCGAGCGGGTCGGGGGAATTGCCGAGCGACTTGCTGAGCTTCCGCCCCTGTTTGTCGCGGATGATGCTGGTGAAATAGACGTTCTTGAACGGCAGTTCGCCCATCCACTCGAAGCCTGCCATGATCATGCGTGCGACCCAGAAGAAGATGATGTCCGGCCCGGTGACGAGGTCGGTGGTCGGGTAGAACTTCGCGAGCGTGTCCGTCTTCTCCGGCCAGCCCATCGTGGCAAAGGGCCACAGCCATGAGCTGAACCACGTGTCGAGGACGTCGGAGTCTTGGGTGAAGCCATTCTTTTCGAGTCGCGCTTGTAGCGATGGTTCCACAGTTCCGACTTCGACGCGGTAAGTCCACGGCTCGGGCTTATGACCAAATATGTCGGAGGTCTCTTCACCGCTTTCAGGATGAATGATTCGCGCCCATCCGGAACGGAGTGCTTCGGTAAGGATGCCGCCACGCCAGGTGGCCCATGAGAATGAATCCAGATGAGAAACGTCTTGAGACGGGTCGTTAGCCGACGGACCTAATGACGCCTCTGTGCTCCAAATTGGAACTCTGTGTCCCCACCAAAGCTGACGCGAGATGCACCAGTCTTGGATTCCGTTCAGCCAGTGGTCATACACTTTCGCCCAGCGGTCGGGGAAAAACTTCATCCGTCCGTCGGCCACGCACGCCTGCGATTCGCCGACGCTTGGATATTTCAAAAACCACTGCTCGCTGAGGCGCGGCTCGATCGGAACATCGGCGCGTTCGCTGAAGCCAACGTTGTTCGTGTAGGGCTCCGCCTTTTCTAGCGCGCCTGCGGCTTCTAGAATCTCGGCGGCTTTTTTACGCGCGGCGAAGCGGTCAAGACCCGACAGCTCGGCACCGCCAATCGCGGTGATTTTCCCTGTTGCGTCTATTACTTCGAGAAGCGGCTCGGTGCGGGCGCGCACAGTAGAAAGAGGCGCTTCTTTTTGAAGCCTCTGCTCGTATCGCTGATAAATCTCGTAGTCGGCCTTGTCGTGCGCGGGCGTCACTTTCAGCACGCCGGTGCCGAAGTCGAACGTGACGTGATCGTCCGCGATGATCGGGATGCGGCGCTGCTCCTTCGGCACTTCGAGCGGCAGCGCGCGATACACATGCTTGCCGATGAGATGCGTGTAGCGAGGGTCGCTCGGGTTCACGGCCACAGCAGTGTCGGCGGGGATCGTCTCCGGGCGCGTGGTCGCGATGGTGAGGAAAGTGCCGGGCTCCTCGGCGACTTCGACGCGGAAGTGATACATGAAGCCCTTCTGCTCCTTCATGATCACCTCTTCGTCCGAGAGCGCGGTGAGCGAGGCGGGGCACCAGTTCACCATGCGTTTGCCGCGGTAGATGAGACCCTTCTTATAGAGGTCCACGAACACGCGCGACACGCAACGCGAGTAGTCCTCGTCCATCGTGAACCGCGTGCGCGACCAGTCGCACGAGGCGCCGAGCGCGCGGAGCTGCTTCAAGATGATGCCGCCGTATTTTTCCTTCCACTCCCAGATTTTGCCGACGAGCGCCTCGCGGCCGAGGTCGTCGCGATGCTTCATCACGCCTTCCTTGCGGAGCGTTTTCTCCACGACGTTTTGCGTCGCGATGCCCGCGTGGTCGGTGCCCGGCAGCCAGAGGACTTCGTGGCCCGTCATGCGCGCGCGGCGTGCGAGGATGTCCTGGATGGTGTTGTTCAGCACATGGCCGATCGTGAGCTGGCCGGTGACATTCGGCGGCGGGATCACGATGGAATACGCGGGCTTCGGCGACTTCGGGTCGGCCGCAAAGCAGCCGTTGGCTTCCCAGAAGGCGTACCATTTCGCCTCGATGGCGGCTGGTTCGTAGGTCTTTGGAATCTCGGACATGTTGAGGGCGGGGAGGATGCCGTGCGCCGGCGGCGAGGCAAGCCAGTCGTCGCCGCCGCGAGGCTTGCGGCCACGGATGTATTTTGCGAAACCACGCCGGACACGCGATGAACAGAACAGCCGGTTCCAAGCCCACCTCCGCCGCTGGCAAGGGATGCGCGACCGTATTTCTGGGCCTGTTCGCGTCCGTGGGCCTGTTAGTGGCCGCATTCATCGGGAAGTCCTCGTTCGACACGCTTCGGACCTATTTCTGGGATGCGACCGACTGCACGATCGTCACGAGCGAGATCCGCGAAAAGGGAGATCGTTACGATCTCGATGTCCGGTACGCCTACCGCGTGAACGGCCGCACCCTCACGGGCACGCGATTTCGCACCGGGATGCCACCAAGCCTTGGCGCCGAGGAAGCCGAGCGCATCCGGCATCGCTACGCACCGGGGAACAGCGCGACATGCTACGTGAATTCCTCCGCGCCGGCCGAGAGCGCCCTCGAACGCGGTTCCCTCTGGTTTCTCCTCTTCGTGCCGATCCCGCTCCTCTTTGT
>JBEBGK010001114.1:0-1636 GCA_040081515.1 Chthoniobacteraceae bacterium | reverse complement strand
GCTGATCCCGCGCCCGGAGACGGAGCAACTTTGCGAACTGCTCGTGGCGGAGGCGAAGGCCGGCGGTTGCTTGTGGGAATCGGGGCCGGTCGTGGACGTCGGCACGGGCAGCGGCTGCATCTCGCTCGCGCTGGCAAACGCGATCCCGTCGGCGCATGTGACCGGCGTGGATCTCTCGGAGGACGCGCTGGCCCTTGCGCGTGAGAATGCGGCGCGCGTTTCGCTCGCGGAGCGGGTGAACTTTTTGCACGGCGATCTCCTCGCCGGCCTTCAGCTCCTGGCCCACCGTCACGGCGAGCCGCACGAGGAGGCCGGGCATCGGCGATCTCCTCGCCGGCATCGCCGGACCCGCCGCCCTGATCGTCGCCAACTTGCCGTACATCCCGGCCGCGGAAGTGCCGAAGCTCCAGGCGGAAGTTCTGCGCGATCCCGTTTCCGCGCTGGATGGCGGGGCGGACGGCACGGCGATCATCCGGCGATTGATCGGCGAGGCGGTGGGCGGGTTGATTCCCGGAGGGCGGATCGCCCTCGAGATCGGCCCGGAGCAGGGCGACGCGCTCGTCGCGGAATTGCAGGCGCGGAATTTCCGCGACGTCCGGATTGTGAAGGACTATCAAGGGCGCGACCGATTCATCTTCGCAACACATGGATAAGATTCTCATTCACGGCGGGCACAGGCTCAGCGGGACCGTCCGGATCTCCGGGAGCAAGAACAGCGCGCTGCCCATCCTCGCCGCCACGCTGCTCACGAAGGAGCCATGCACGATTTCGAATGTGCCGGACCTCTCCGACATCCATTACATGCTGCAAATCCTCTCGCATCTCGGCGCGCAGGTGGAGCGGGCGAGCGGCACCGTGCGCGTGGCCGCCGAGACCATCAAGAGTGAGGCGCCCTACGATATCGTGCGTAAAATGCGCGCGTCCGTCTGCGTGCTCGGCCCGCTGCTCGGGCGGAACAAGGAGGCGGTCGTGTCGCTTCCGGGCGGCTGCGTCATCGGCGACCGGCCGATCGATCTGCACCTCAAGGGCTTTGAGGCGCTCGGCGCGGTGGACCGGATCGAGCACGGCAACGTGAAGATTTTCGCCAGCCAGCTCCGGGGCGCGATCATCAATCTCCGCGGCAAGCAAGGCCCCACCGTCCTCGGCACGGACAACGTGATGATGGCCGCCGTCCTCGCCGAGGGCACGACAGTGATCGAGAGCGCCGCCGCCGAGCCCGAGGTCGTGGACCTCGCGAATTTCCTGAACAAGATGGGCGCGAATATTTCCGGCGCGGGGACGCGGCGCATCGTCATCGAGGGCGTGAAGGAACTGCATGGCGCCGAGCACAGCGTCATCCCGGACCGCATCGAGGCGGGCACTTACCTCGTGGCCGGCGCGATCATGGGGGACGACGTCCGCCTGCAACGGGTGGCGCCCGAGCATCTCGGTGCCGTCATCGATGCCGTGCGGACGAGCGGTTATGCGGTCGAGACGACGGCGGACTCCATCCGGGTCCGTGGCAACGGCGCGCCGAAGCCGCTGCAACTGACTACCGAGCCGTATCCGGGATTTCCCACGGACATGCAGGCGCAGATGTGCGCCCTGCTTTGCAAGACGAGCGGCATTAGCGTCATCAGCGAGACGATCTTTCCAC
>JBEBGK010000191.1:0-6626 GCA_040081515.1 Chthoniobacteraceae bacterium | reverse complement strand
ATCTCCGCACGGTCGCACCGGCCGGAAATCTGCCTGCCCGCGGCCGGGTTCACGTTTGTCGAGGAGTTCGACGTCACGCCGGTCAAAGTCGGCGATACGGATTTGTTTTTCCGGACGTACCGCTTCGATAACCAGGGGCGATCCGTCTATGTCTTCTTCTGCGTGTGGGAGGACCGCAAGGAGCCGGGCGACACCCCGGGGCCGATGCGGGAATGGACCCGCGAGGACCGGTGGCGCGCCGTCATGATGAAAAAGCGCCGCCTCGGCCAGCAGGTGCTCGAGGTGGTGACCGGGGGATTCCCCGGGGAAAAGGAAGCGCGCGCCGCATTTGAAAAGCGAATCGTCCCGCTGCTGCGTCCCGATCCTTCGGTCCGCGCGGGCGGCGGCTGAGGCCCGCTACTTTTTCGGCGGCTGCTTGCTCGTGAGGTAGGCGAAGAGGTCGCGGATCTGCGCATCGTTCATCGCATCGAGCAGCCCGTCGGGCATCAGCGAAACGGGCGAGGCGGTGAGCGACTGGATCTGGTCGCGACCGAGCAGGAGCTTCTGCCCGGTCAGATCCTGCATCGTGACGGACTGCGGCGTCTGCGCCGCGAGGAAGCCGGTGAGCGTCTGCCCGTCGCGCGTGACCGCGGTGAAGGCCGTGAATTCCTCGCGGATCGCGAGGTTCGGATCCGCGATGGCGGGGAGCATGAAGTCGAGATTGTCGCGCTCGTAGCCAGTGAGATCGGGACCGATCTTGCCGCCTTCCTTGTGCAGCGTGTGGCACGTCGCGCAGCTCGTCTTGAAAACCTCGCGCCCCGCATCGGCACTCCCCGCGCCCGAGGCGAGCAGCTTGCGCACCTGCGCCATCTTCGCCTCCTTCTCCGCGGAACTGCGGCTGAGCCGGCTCCAGTGCTTGTTCAGCAGCGCGTCGCAGTCCGCGTCGCGCAGGCCCTGGATCGCGAGCAGGTTCGCGGGGGTCATTTGTTCCTTCTTCACCGCGCCGGAATCCACTGCTTCGAGGAGCAGCCGCGCCCACGCCGTGCGACTGCACAACGCGGATTGCATGGCGGTGCGCGGTTTCGCGGCGAGGCGGGGGGAGCGCACGAGGAACGCGCGCGCGATTTGCGGGTCGCTGAATCGCTGGAGCGCATTGACGAGCGCGAGCTGCATCGCCTCCGCTTTTTCCTGTTCGAGCAGTTCGAGAAAAACGGGGATCACGGATTCTTCACGGCGTTCCGCGAGCAGCTCGATGAAGGCCTTGCGCTCCGCATCGCCGGCCTTGCGGTCGCGCAGCCGTTCGAGCGCCACTCCCAGCGCCGGCGCGTGCCCGAGTCGCACGCCGAGCCGGACGATCGCCGGCGTGTCGCCCGCCTCGTTCCAGAGGCCCTCGAGCCGCGACCGCAATGCCACCGGGACTTTCGTGACAGTGTTGCCCTGCAATCCGGTTTCCATTCCCTCCGCGACACGCAGGCGATCCTCCTTCGCGGGTGCCAGCTCCAGCAGCCGCGCGCAGACCGCGAGACTCGCCTCGCCGCGCTCCGCGGTGAAACGCTGGCCGAGACGCGATGCGATCGTCTGCCGGAAAATCGGCGCGGACCACAGCGAAGCCTCGCGCAGCAGCGTGAGCACCGCCTCGCGATCGTTGCCGCACTTGCTCTCGAGCGCCCACCACAGCAGCAACGGTTGCAATCTGTCGCCGGCGTCCTCGCCGCGCAGCAGCAGTTCGCGGATGACGGGCAGCGCGTCCGCCGCCGGAAGCCGGCGCGCCGTGCCCGCGAGTTGCGTGCGCACCTCGACGTCCTGCTCCGTGCCCGCGAGTTTGAGCAGAGCCTCGCGCAGCGGCGCGCTCACTTCCTTCCCATCGCCGAGCAGCCGCGCCGTCCAGTATCGGACCATCGGATGCGGATGCGCGAGAGTGCGTAGCGCGTAATCGCGGTCGAATCCGCCGCAGGCATTCACCGCCCAGAACGCCTCGAGCGCGAGCTGGCCGCGCTCCTTTTCCACGAGTTCGCGCAGGGCCGGCGCGAGCGAAGCGTCGCTGCGATCCCAGAGGAGCCGCAGCGCCGTCTGCCGGTGCCATTTGTTCGGGTGCGAGAGCTTCGCGACGAGCTGCGCGCCCGTCAGTTTCGCGAAATCGAAAGGCTCCGCCTTCGCCGCCGCGCCCGCCGCGCGCAGGCGCCAGATGCGGCCCGATTCCTTGTCCCACGTGTCGCGGGGATCGAGATGGCTCAGGCGGTTGTCCGTCCAGTCCGAGATGTAGATTGCGCCGTCCGGCCCGACCTTCGTATCCACGGGCCGGAACCAGCTGTTCCTCGACTCGAGCAGCGGCGGGCCGTCCTCCGTGCGGAACGTCGAGGTGTCGCGATACAGCGCCGTGCCGAGCACGCGGTTCGTGAGCGCCATCGACGCGATGAAGCGCCCCTCGAGCGACGGAATCGCGCCGCCCTCATAGATCGCCATGCTCTGCGAAAAGCGCCGCGTGTCGCCCTTGTGCGTCATGTGTTCGAAAAATCCGAACGAGTACGGATTCATCAGCGGCCCGTGCTTGCCCCACGTCTTCACGAACGCCCCGCCCTGCGGATAATGCAGACCGCGCGCGCCGCCATTCGTGCCGGAAAAGATTCGGCCTTCGCGGTCGAACTCGAGACTGTAAGTGTTCCCGCCACCCTCTGCGAATACCTCGAACGCGCGCGTCACCGGATGATACCGCCAGATCGCCTGGCCGAGAAATTTGACGCCCTGCACATCTGCCGTGCACGTGCTGCCGTGCGCGCCGTAGAGCCAGCCGTCCGGTCCCCACGCGAGGCTGTTCGCGCCGGAGTGCGTGTCCTCCAGCCCGAACCCCGTGAGCCGCACCTCGGGCGCGCTGTCGGGAATGTCGTCGCGATTCTTGTCCGGATAAAAGAGCAGGTAAGGCGGATTCAGCACCCACACGCCGCCGCGGCCCGTGACGACACTGCGCGCGATGTTCAGGTCGGAGAGGAAATCCTTCGCCTTGTCGAACACTCCGTCGCCATCCGCGTCCTCGAGGATTGTGATGCGATCCGCGCCCTTGAAATGACTCGGCGGCGGCGGCGAAGTGCGGTCGAACACCGCGCGCAGATACTCATCGTAGCGCACCACCTTCATTCCCGCCGGGAACGGATACTGGAGATACTGCACCACCCAAAGCCGCCCGCGCTCGTCGAAGTGAATGTTCAGCGGCTGCCGCACCCGCGGCTCGCTTGCGGCGACGTCGAGCGCGCGCCCTTCGCCGATTGCAAACTGCGCCTGCGCCTCCTGCGGCGAGGGCCGCGGCGTCTGATCCCCGAGTGCGCCGCGCCCGGTGAAGCGCTTCACAAAGTCGGCAATTTCCGGTGAAAACTTCTCCTGCGCGCAGGCGAACGTCGTCGGGAACACGAGTGAAAAGAGGACGCGGAGCAGGGTGATTTTCATGGAGGTCCGGCGGATTCCGGGCGGAGAGGTGCCCGATGTGGAGTAGCCGCATCTAATTGCCGGTGCCGCGAACGGTCAAGCGCGCACGGCCCAAGCGTCAGCCCGCGGTCAACGCTTCTTGTCTGGCCGCGAATCGTCGTCCTTCTTCTTGCCCTTTTGCGGAGGGGCCAGCGGGGAAGGGGGAAGCCCCGGGTTGACCGGAGCCACGCTCGGAGGCACGGGCCGTTGCTTGCCCTTTGCGGGCGGGGTGAATTTTTGCGCCGGGGCTGGTGCCGGGGCCTGCCTGGCCGGAGCGGCAATGGGTTGCGCGACCTGTGGCGCTCGTTTCTTGGAACGACCGGATTCCTGCGGCTGGGCGGGAGCCTGCACTTGTGGCGCGGGCTGAGGAGCCCGCTTCTTTTGACGGACGGGTTCCTGCGCCGGAATCGGGGTCGCGCGAACCGGAGCCGGTTGCACCGTTTGTGGCGGACGCTTCGAGCGAGAGGTAGCTGCTGTTACTCCGTCTTTGAGCTGCTTGGCCGGTTGCTTTGGGCTCTCGATGACTTCGGTTGCGCGTTGCACCGTCTTGCCGGGTTTGGTTCGAGTGGCGTCGGTCTGTTTAAAGGGTTGCCCCGGCTTGGTGCGGGTGATCTCCGGCGGAGTCACTGGCTGATCGGATTTGGTCCCTGTGATGTCCGTCGGCTTCACTGGCTGGCCGGGCTTTTTCCGCGTCGTATCCGCGGACTGCACCGGGCGGCCGGGTTTTGGAAGGTCCGCGTTCTTCGAGCGGACTCCGCCGGGCTTGGTGGGCAGGGTTCCGGGCAACACCGCGGCGGTTCGCTTCGCCTTCTCGCCCGGGATTTCATTCGCGATCTTCGTCTGCAAGGTGGAAGCCTGCTTCGTGTCGGGCAGGCCGCTCCAGCCCTTGTCGATCTTCGGGGTCGCGATGGTGGCAGCCACCGCTGGCACGGGGGCGGATTTTTTGCTCCGCGTCACATTCGGTGCTGTCACTGCCAGGACGCCTTCTTTGAGTTGTGAATGCTTTCCATCCGGTGTGAGCGGCTTTGTGTCCGCCCTGCGATCGATGCGCACCGAGTCGATGGGCCGCCCTCCGCTCCTGCCGATCGCGTTGTTCACGGTCTGGAAATTCGGTCCGCCGCTGTAAATCCCGCCCTGGTT
This sequence comes from Chthoniobacteraceae bacterium, assembly GCA_040081515.1. Classification (GTDB taxonomy): domain Bacteria; phylum Verrucomicrobiota; class Verrucomicrobiia; order Chthoniobacterales; family Chthoniobacteraceae; genus SXWH01. The sequence continues at coordinate 2,051 of JBEBGK010000191.1, read as the reverse complement.
GTTGACGATGTTCGTGATGTTGTTCGTCGTCGTCATGATGACCACGTTCTGCTGCCTCGGAAGGAGGACCCCCGCGAGTGAGGGAGCGCCGAAATCCCGGACGTTCACAAAATTGTACGCCTGCGGTCCGATGCCCCAGCGATGGTCCGCCCACGAGCTGATCCCGAAGCCGGCGATCGCGATGGCCACGGGTGGCAGCGGCGCCCAGCCCACGTGCGAGCGACCGTAGCGCCACGAAACCCACGACGGCGCCCAGACCCTGCCCGGGACCCAATACCAACCCGAGTCCTGCTCGCGGAACCAGCGGCCGTAGTGATACGTCGCCCAGCCGAAGTCTTCATCCGAATCCCAAGCCCATCCGTCGTATTGGGAATGAACCCAGCGCCCTCTCGTGTAGGGCTGCCAGTCGGGACCGATCCCCGTTGGCTGCCAGCAGCGTCCGTAGCGCCCCACGTTCACCCAGCGCCCGTGCCTCCTCAGGCTGTCCGACTCGTAAAAGACCTCGCTCGCGATTCCGATGTCCTCGTCGTAATTCACGAAGTTCGTCGGTGTGCGCCGCGTGGTGGGTCCGGCTGCGATGCGTTCGGGCTGCTCCGCCACGACCGCGCCGACCGGACGGGCGTTCGCGTCGCCGACCTCCTGGTTCGTCAGCGCATAGAGGCTGAACGGCATGCTTCCGAATCGCTGGGTGGCCGTGAAGCCCGGCGTGTTCACTCCGTCCCATGTGAAGCGGTAGTTGATGTAATAGACCTGATTCGGCTCGGTGAAGCCGCCCGGGGAAGTCGTCGCGTCGTCCTCATTGAAGAAGCCCGTGCTCACGGCTGGCTGGCCATCGCCGGCAAACGAAAGGTTCACCTGCCGGTTCTGGCCCGATGAGTTGCAGACAAAGACGCGCAGGTCGTAAGTCTTCCCGGCCGTGAGGCTCGAGGGCTCGAGCACGACGTACTGCTCGGAGTCGTCGTCGGCACCGTCATTGAAGGTCATCCCGGAAAGCACGCCGGCCAGTGCGCCATCCGCCTGGATGCTGTCGGTCTGTCCGCCGCCATTCGTCAAAACACCCGTCGCCACGCTCAGCGTGACGCCGTTCGCCGTGCTCGTGTTGCCCGAGCCGGTCAGTGCCGCAAAGCCGACGCCATTCACCGTGCGCCCGGTCGCACTCGTATTGCCGGCGTCAATCGCGCTGGTGTACACCTTCGCGGATTCGATGCCCGCCTGCGCATCGCTCCCGGTCGCGGGGACCGGGACGTAGAACAAGGTGCCGGCGTCCGCGCCGAAAGGAGATGCGGCCGCCACTGCCAGCAGGATCCCTGAGAGAAGATTTCGTGTAGTCATATTCGTTGTTTGTATCGGTTGGTATGCGTTCCTTCGTGGGAGGCACACTTGAATATCGCATCCCGCCCCGGCGGAGGTCGTCTCTTTTTTTGGATTCTTCCCGGGCGGGAAGGGCTCGTCGCGCGCGGCCGTCATTCCCCAGAGACTGTTGGAAAACCCGAAACGCGCCGTTCTTACCTCTTTGTCTTGCTCATGCTCTTGTTCCGTTCCGGAGGAGAAACGCGCCGGCGCATGAGCATGAGCCGGGCAGTGAGTCAGAGAATCAGCGTTTCTCGACAGGCTGCTACCGCCGCCTGGGCTTCCGCGGGCCGAGCGAGGCCACGCGCAGATCGGCGAGGCGCTTGTGGTTCACGAATGTATTGTTGTCGCCGAGCTTCGCCCATGGACCGTCGGGCACCTCGTCGAAGTCCACGAATTTCCAGTCCGTCACATCCGTATCGTCCATCCCGAGGTAGTCGCGGACGGCTGGCGACACATCGAGGCCCGCGCCTTTGTTCAAGTTTGGCTTCGGGCGCTCGTCGCCGAAGACGTACGCGGAATGGTCCGTGCGGAAAGGCCCGCAATCCTCCCACTGCGCGTAGGAAATGCGGCCCTTGAACCGGATCGCGATCCAGCGGCCCTTGCACACCGACTTGCCCGGCCCCTTGTAGTCCTCCTTGAACCACGGGACGACTTCCGCCGCCTCGGGCTTGTGGCCGCTGTTCTGCAGGTCGTTATAC
>JBEBGK010000190.1:0-6626 GCA_040081515.1 Chthoniobacteraceae bacterium | reverse complement strand
CCATTCCTTTGCTCCCGAAGCGGCGCTGTCGTCTTCAGCGAAACGGCGAATCCCGCTTTCAACACCGCGGAGCCTGCGGGGGCGCTGCAAGGGAGCGGCTGGCAGTATCAGGCGTCATTCGGTGATTTTCTGGGCACGCCGATCGGCCCCCATTTTTTCCTCACGGCCAAGCACGTGGGCCTGGCGGCGGGTCAGGTCAATTTTCGTGGCACCGCGTACACGATCGTTGCGGGATTTGAGGATCCAAACGGTGGCGACTTGAAGATCTGGCAGGTTGCCCAGGCTTTCCCGGAATACGCTCCGCTCTACACCCGCAGCGACGAGACGGGACGCCCGTTGGTGGTCTTCGGGCGGGGCCGCGAGCGCGGCGTGGAAAACTATCTCGGGGGCGTCCTCAAAGGCTGGGAGTGGGGCGGCGAGGCGCAGAATACCCACATCAGGCGATGGGGCCAGAATGTCGTGGCGGCGACCAGGGCGAACCCCTTCGGACCCGGGGACGTGCTGTACGCGACTTTCGATCTCGGCATGCCGAACGAGGCACACATCTCGGCGGGGGATTCCGGCGGCGCTGTCTTCGTCCAGGACGCGGGAGTGTGGAAACTCGCAGGTATCAATTACGCAACCGAGGACATGTATCGCAGAAACGGGCCGGGCTCCTTCACGCTCCTGGATCGGGTCAACCTCTTCGATGCCCGCGGCTACTACTCCGGCCCTTCGGATGGCGCGCTCATCGCCGGTGCCACGGCGGTGCCGAATGGATTCTACGCGACGCGGATTTCCAGCAGGCTGACGTGGATTTACAGCATCATCGGTGGAAACACCGCGCCGGCCGTGACCGTTGCCGCGCCGGTGAACAACGCCGTGCTCACAACGGCCCACCTTCCCGTGACTCTGGCGGCGAGCGCGGCAGACGCGGAGGACGGAAGTATCACCGGATCGATTGCGTGGAGTTCGAGCATCAACGGACCGATTGGAACGGGCGGAACGATTTCCGTGGCGAGCCTTGCGGTCGGGACGCACACGATCACCGCTGCGGTGACCGACAGCGGCGGCCTGTCGGGCTCGGCGAGCATCACGATTACCGTCCTGAATCCGGGATCGGGCGTGCCGGTCACGAACGGCCTCGTGCTGCATCTGGATTCGACGCAAGGGGTCAGCCTCGGCTCCGGCAGCGCCGTCACCGGGTGGTCGGATTCCTCTCCCCAACCGTCCGGAAGTCGCAATGACGTGACTGCGTTCAACGGTCCGCAGGTGGGAGGAATCTATCTGACACCCACGGGGTTTCCGGCGGTGCACCTCGACGGAGAGAATGACAGGTTGGAGCGGACGGGCATGCTCCACGGCTTTCCCGGCGGCAATGCGAACCGCACCATTTTCCTCGTGGCGAAATACAACAGTTCGACGTGGTGGGCGGGCATCGCGTATGGGAACGCGGCGAACAACGAGTCCTTCGGTCTGAACGTGGAGAGGCAGGCAGTGGGGAACAAGCTGGTTCTGCACGGATACGGCGGCGGGAATGACCTGCTCTCTGCGACGCAGGGCATCGGTGCCGGCTGGTTGGTGCAGTCGGCCCTCGTGAACAACGGCACGGCCACCCATTTCAAGGACGGTGTGCAGATCGGGCAGTGGGCGCACAACTACAACACGGGGCTCGCCAAGTTTGTGATTGGCGCGGAGATCGGGAATCTCGGATACGCGGGCATGGATGTGGCCGCGGTCCTCCTTTATGACCGCGCGCTCAGTGCCAGCGAGCGCGCCGAGGTGGAGGCCTACCTGCGAACCAAATTCCTGGTGGATACGATGCCGCCCCTCGTCGCCGTGCCCGCGAACATCGCCACCGAGGCGACGGAAAGCGGCGGAGCGGTGGTCGAGTTCAACACCTCGGCGCTCGATGTCGTCAGCGGAGTCATCGCTCCGACAAATGCCCCGGCCCCGGGCTCGATCTTCCCGCTCGGAACAACAGCCGTCACTGCCACCGCAGTGGACGTCGCGGGCAATTCCTCGAGCCGGACCTTTGCGGTGACCGTTCGCGACACCACGGCGCCGGCCGGCGGGGCGATGACCGTCGCGCCTGCCGTCAGCGGGAATCCCGGGGTGCCGATGAGCGTGAGCTTCCCTGGCTGGACCGATTTACTGGCCCCGCTGAGCTACCAGGTGCTGGTGGACGACGTCGCGATGAATACCCCGGGCACCGCGACCACCGTCACCTTCACCGGCCCGACCGCGGCCGGTGCGCACACGGTGAAGGGCCGCATCTCGGACACCGAGGGAAATGTGACCGAGGTGACGCAGAGCTTCGCGGTGCACACGCCCATCGAGAGCTGGCGACAGACCTTCTTCGGCACTCCTGGCAACACCGGCGCTGCCGCCGACGGGGAGGATCCCTATCACACCGGCATCCCGAACCTTCTGGTCTTCGCGTTCTTCGGTCCCGGTCAAAATCCCAGCGAGGCCAGCGTGGGCCAGCTTCCGCAATTGCAGATGGAAGGCGGCGACCTTTTCTTCAGTTTCGATCAGCCGGCCGGAGTCAGCGGCGTCACGTATGGCGCCGAGTGGAACACGAGCCTGATGGGCGAATGGCTGCCGATCCCCGACACCGGCAGCGGCGTGAATCACCTCTTCAGCGTTCCCATCGGAAGTCACACCGGGATGTTCATCCGCCTGCGGGTCACGAGGCCTGAATCTCAATGACCGCCCGCCGGTCGAGTCAGGCGCCGTTGGGTTTCACGGCCTTCACGCCCTTCTTGTAGGTCGTGTAGAGGTAAACGGGGATCTTCAGCGGCCCGAGATGTTCCTCGATGAGGGGCTTCACTTCGCTCCAGTCGAGGCCGCCGACTCCCGTGGCGAGGCGGGGCAGGGCGAGGCTGGGAAGGTTCTCCTTTTCGACGAAATGACGGAGTGCGCGCAGGCAGTGGTTCACATCCTGGATGCGCGCCTTTCCCGGATGGGACTGCTCGCTGGGCGCGGGCTTCTGCGTGAAGAGCGCGATGATGCGCGGTCCGCCCGCGCCCGCCCATGCCCAGAGGCCGCCGGGCTCCGGATTCACCGTGTGCGAGTAGTGCCGGAAATCCTTGTAGATTGCGGGCCAGTCGGTGCGCAGGGAGAGCGCGAGGCCGCTGTTCATGTGGTCGTTTGGGGCCACGCCGTGCGCGAGCGCCGCGGCCTGGGTGAGGAGGATGTCGCCTGTGACTTCGTGGAGCATAGGCGACAAGCATGCACGACCACCCGGCGGCATGCTGCACCGCGCTTGCGAAAAGACGGACTTATGTTGACCGCCGCGCTTCGGCCTCAGGCTGGGTTTGAAACGCGCGCTTGGGACGCATTGACGGCGGGAGACCGAGGTGTCCCGTGGCCAAATCGCGCATAGAGCGCGGGCAGCAGAAAGAGATTCAGCAGCGTGGAAGTCACGAGTCCGCCGAGGATGACGAGGGCCATGGGGCGTTCGATCTCGTTGCCGGGGACGTTGCCTTTGAGCACGAGTGGCAGCAGGGCGAGCGCGGCGGTGGCGGCGGTCATGAGGATCGGGATGAGGCGCTCCTCGCTGCCTTGCAGGATGAGCGGGAGGCCAAAGGGCTTCCCTTCCTCGGTTTCGAGGTGACGGTAATGGCTCACGAGCAGGATGCCATTTCGCGCGGCGATGCCGAGGACGGTGACGAAGCCGACCAGCGAACCCAGCGAGAGCACGCCGCCGCCGAGCCATGTGGCCATGACGCCGCCGATCAATGCGAAGGGCAGCGTGAGCGCGATGAGCAGCACGAGGCGCGGTGATTGGAAGTCGGCGAGGAGCAGCACGAGAATGCCGGCGAGAGAGGCGAGCGCCAGCCAGCCGAGCCGGCTCTGCGCGGCCTGGCGCTCGGCCCATTCACCGAGGATCTCGGGATGGTGGCCGCGGGTGAACTTCACCTTGGCGATGCGTTGCTCGATCTCGCGGGCGACGTCGCCGAGCGCGCGTCCGGTGACGTTGCAGGTGACGTCGATGCGCCGCGAGGCGCCTTCGCGTTTGATGGCGTTTGGGGTCGGGACTATGGCGAGGTCGGCGACGTCGGCGAGGCGCACGTGGCCGCCGGAGGGGGTCTCGACGAGCAGTTCGCGCAGCGTGGTGTAATCGGCGCGCACGGCGGGCAGGCTCCAGACGGTGACATCGTGGACGCGCTGATCCTGATACACCTCGCCGACTTTTCGCCCGCTGATGAGCGTGGTGACGGCCTGGCGGACCTGGCCCGCGGTGAGACCGTGCAGCGCCGCGGCTTCTGGGCGGAGTTTCACGGTGATCTGCGGCACGAGCGTCTGCGGCTCGACCTTGAGGGCGCTCACGCCGGGCACGTCCTTCAGCACTGCGCCGACCTCCGCGGCGTGAGTGCGCAGCGTGTCGAGATCGGGGCCGAAGATGCGCACGACAATGCTGGCGCTGGCGCCGGTGAGCACTTCCTTGATTCGCTCGCGGAGGAAGGTGAGCAGATCGCGCGTGAGGCCGGGGTAGCCATCCACGACCGCCTGCACTTTCTGGATCGTGCCGTCGTAGTCCGCCTTCGGATCGAGGCTGATCCACAGCTCGGTGAAATCAGGCCCCACGACTTCATCGGCGACCTCGGCGCGGCCGATGTGCGCGCCTTGATTCCGCACGCCGGGGACGGCAAGCAGATCCTTCGCAGCCGCGATCGTGATGCGCTTGCTGGCCTCCACGGACGTGTTCGGTTTCTCCAGCCAGTGCATGAGAAAATCGCGCTCCTTGAAGTTCGGCAGGAACTCCTCCTTCAAGCGCGAATGCCAGATCCATCCGGTTCCGATGAAGGCCACGGCGAGCAGGATGATGGCCGTCCACGGGCGTCCGGCAAATGCGGGAAGCAGCGTGCGGTAGATCGCCTTCATGCTGCGGGAAAGCGGCGCATCGCGATGGGTGCCGTCCTTCACTTTCAGCAGGATCAAACTGAGCGCAGGCGTGACCGAGAGCGCCACGGCGAGCGATGCGGTGATGGCGAGAATGTAGGAAAGCGCGAGCGGCCGGAAGAACGTCCCCGCGAGGCCGGGCAAAAAGAACACCGGCACAAACACGAGGACGATGATGACGCTCGCGTACACCACGGCGCTGCGGACTTCGAGCGAGGCATCCAGCACGACCTTGAATTTCGGCAGCGGATTCGGGAGCAGCACATTCTGCCGGAGGCGGCGCAGGATGTTTTCCACGTCGATGATGGCATCATCCACCACCTCGCCGAGCGCGATGATGAGTCCCGCGAGGATCATCGTATTGATCGTCTCGCCGCGCCACCGCAGCAGGAGCAGCGCGATGGCGAGTGAAAGCGGGATCGCGGTGATGCTGATGACGGTGGTGCGCCAGTTGCCGAGGAAAAGCGCGAGCACGACCACGACGAGCAGGCACCCGAGCCACAGCGCCTCGGTGAGGTGATCGATGGAGAGCTGGATGAACGTGGCAGGCCGAAAAATGGTGCTGTCGATCTTCACGCCGGGCAGGCCGGGCTGCATCTCGGCGAGCATCCTCTCGACTCCCTGCGTGACGTCGAGCGTATTGCCCCACGGCTGCTTTTCCACGATGAGCAGGATGCCGTCGCCGTCGTTGATGACTGCATCGCCGATCGGTGCGGGATGCCCGATGCGCACCTCCGCGACATCCCCGAGCCGGACCGGTGCGCCATTGCGAAACTCGACGACGGTGCGCGCGAGATCTTCGGGCGTGGTGATGAGCGCAAGCTGCGTAACGCTGAGGCGCTGGTTCGGCGTATCGATGAAACCGCCTGAGCTGATCACCGCCGCGTCGCCGGCGGCCTTCGTGATGGCGTCGAGCGTCACTCCGGCGGCGCGCAGTCGTTGCGGATCCACGAGCACTTGGAACTGCCGGTCGCGCTGCCCCCAAATGGCAACATTCGCCACGCCGGGCACCGACATCAGGCGCGGACGCATGGTCCAGCGCGCGAGTTCGCTGAGTTCCATCTGGTCGAGCGTCTTCGAGGTCAGGCCTACTTTCAGCACCCGGCTGAGCGAGGAATAGGGCGCCATCAGCACCGGCGGCTTTACCACGGCGGGCAGGCGGCTTTGCGCGAGATTCAGTCGCTCCTGCACGACCTGGCGGGCCTTGAGAATGTCGGTGCCGGTGTCGAAGATCATCACGACCGACGACAGGCCGAGCACAGACTTCGAGCGGATCGTCTTCAGGAATGGCAGACCGTTGAGCGAATTCTCCAGCGGCACGGTGACGAGCGAGTCCACTTCCTCGGTCGAGAGTCCGGGCGCCTCCGTCTGCACCTCGACCAGCGGCGGCGCAAACTCTGGGAACACATCCAGCGGCGCATTCTTCGTGGCATTGATGCCGACGACCAGCAACGCCGCCGCCACCGCGACGACGAGCACGCGCATGTTGAGCGCCCAGGTGACGATGGAGTTCAGCATGATTGTTCCAGGCCGCGACTATTTCCCGGTCATGAATTCCGTGCCGAAAAGTTCGGCCGCGCCGTCGGTGACGATCTTGCTGCCGGCCGCCGGTCCGCTCGTCAGCACCGCATCGTTTCCGGCAAGACGCGCGACCTGGATGCGGCGGCGCGTGTAGGTGTGGTCGGCGGTTTGTTCATACACCCATTGGCCGCCGTGGATGTCGTGCAGCACGGCATTGA
>JBEBGK010000189.1:0-6633 GCA_040081515.1 Chthoniobacteraceae bacterium | reverse complement strand
CTGCCCGCGACCGATTTCCGAATCCGCGCCGATGGCACGGCGATCGAGCCCGTCGGCGGCAGCACGAAGACGGTGGGCATGACTTTTACGAGCGGCGGCGATCGCTTTGTCACGAACACGACGCACCCGGGGCTGTTTGTGACGCCGATCCCGTGGCGCTACCTCGCGCGGAATCCCGATGCGGCCGCGCCCGTGCTCGATGCCCCGGCGAGCGATGAGACAAAGGTGTATCCGATCGCGCCGGTCCACCCGTGGCGCAAGAAACGCGAGCAGCACGCGGAATACTTCGCCTTCTACCGCAAGATCAGCCCCTCGGACGCGGCGGCATCGGGCTGGTTCACATCGGCGTGCGGACCGCTGGTGTACCAGGACGATGTGCTGCCGGGTTTGAAGGGACACTATCTCGTGTGCGAACCGGCCCAGAACCTCGTGCATCGCGAACAGATCGTCCGCGATGGCACGCGGCTCCGGTTGCAGCGGGTGAATGGCGAAGAACAGGGCGAGTTCCTCGCGTCCCGCGATTCGTGGTTCCATCCGATGAGCCTCGCGCACACGCCGCAAGGCGGCATCGCCATCGTCGATTTCTACCGCGAGATCATCGAGGACTACTCGGCGATCCCCCGGCATCTGCAGCAGCAGTACGGCGTGATCCACGGGCGCGATCGCGGAAGGATCTGGATGCTCGCGCCGGAGAAGGAAGCGAAGCCGGGCCCGGCGGACATGGCTTCGCTCGATGAAGCGGCGTTGATGAGGGAACTGCGAAGCCCGCTCTTCTGGAGGCGGACCACGGCGCAGCGGCTGCTCGATGAGCGTGGCCGCCTGCCCGCCGATTTCCTCGTGCGGAAGTGGGATGAGCCGGACCCGGACGGAAAGGTGATCGCGCTGCGCGCCGCGGACGAGCATTTCGACGCGGCCGGCAGCGCGATCGAACGCGAACTGCTCGACGGCGCGTTCTCCGCGGACACACCGCCGCAGGTCGCGCTACAGATCGCCCTGAGCCTCGGCCAGAGCCGGTCGCCGCGGGCGAAGGACGCCCTCGTGAGGCTCGCGCGGTTGCACGGGGACCTTCGCTGGATGGATTCCGCGATCGCAAGCTCGGCATCCCGGCAGGAGGGGAAAATCCTCGCCGCGCTCGCCGGGAATCCGGGCAGGAGCGGACCCGTGATGATTCATCTCGCCGGCATCATCGCCGCGCGTGGCGATGCAGGGGAGATCCAGGGGAGCATCGCGGCGCTGGAGGTCGCGAAAGCTGCCGGGACGGCGCTCGCAGTCCTGAGGCTCGGGCTCGAAGAGACCAAGCCGCTGGCAGGCACAGTCGAAGTACTCGCTCCCGCCGCTCCCACGGCGGATCAGCTCGCAGGCTGGAAGAAACGCGTGCCGGAGATGATCGCGGCGCTGAAGCAGAGGCCGGACATCGAGGAAGGACGCACGATGTTTTCGAGCGTGTGCGGCGCGTGCCATCGCTCCCATGGCATCGGTTTCTCCGTGGGGCCGGATCTCGATGCGGAGTTCCAGCGGGCACCCGAGGTGATCCTGCGCGATGTGATCTTCCCCAGCGAGGCCGCCCGTCCCGGCTACGAGACGGTGCTGGTGAAGACGCAACGCGGCGAGACTTTGCTCGGCATCGCGGCATCGGATTCGCCCACGAGCATCACGCTGCGCATGGCCGGCGGGACCGAACGCACCGTCCTGCGCAAGCGCGCAAGCATCGGCACGGTGCGCAATGTTTCGCTGATGCCCGCGGGGTTCGCCGACGCCCTGAAGCCCGGGCAGATTGCAAACATTATCGCCTTCCTGCGGCAGCCGCCCTCCGCGCCAAAGCAGGGATCCGGACGATGAGCGGGATCATCGGACACACGATGTATGCGATCCACGCGGTGCAGATCGCTGAGGAGCGGAAACTGCCGATCGCGCCGGCGCTGCGCGAACATTTCCCGAGCTACCTCGCGGGCGCATATCTCGGCTGCGACATCCAGGTGATGCCCGAGGCCGTGTGCATGGACACCGGGCGCGAGGTCGGTTTCGGCACGGTTCCGCTGGAGGAGAGCCCGCTCACGGGCGGGGCGGTGAGGCAGTGGTTCCTCGTTCACGACGACCAGCGTTATCGGCCCGGGCGGATTCATGAGCTTTTCTACGGTCGCTCGCATCTCGTCTTCGGGTGGCGCGGAACGGAAGTGAATCTCGCCGTGCCTTGGGATCATCTCGCGGACTACTGGGCACTCGTGGTGCAGGACTGGCGCGCACTTCACGAGCCCTCGGAACGCGGCCTCGCATGGCTCTTTGGATGGATGGTCCACATCGTCGGCGACTCGCTAATCAAGTCCGTGCGCCCGGGCATCACGATGCACCTGCTCGATGGCATCTACACGCCGCGGAACCGGCCCATCCAAGATCTGTACACGTTCCACGAGATCGGCGTGAAGGAGATGCGCCTGCAATGGGCGAAGCTGTTCGACGAAATGGCCGCCACGCCGGTCGAGCCGATCCAGCTGCACTACATGCGCATCGCGCCGACCGGGGGCGCGCTCGGCAGGACGTTCACCGGCGGATGGAAACCGGAGCACGCGGGCCTGTTGCAAGCCGTGCTCAGGGAGAATCACCGCTGGGTGACGCAGCACGCCGCCGACGTGCTGCGCGACATGGCGCTCACCGAGGGCGGGGACGGCCCGGTCGTCAGCGCCGCCGTGAGCAAGGTGACCAGCGGTCTCACCTTTCCGCAGATGATCGCGCTGGCGGAGAAGGCACAGTTCCGGCGCACACTGCGCCTCATCGCGGAGGAAGCTGTGGGTTTGTTCGAGAGGGTCCTGGCGCTCACTCCGCGGTGACCCCCGGTGAATCCGGACGAGTGACGGAGAGGGCAGGCGCTACCGGCGATGGAAACTAGGGGGGCGCGCGGGAGATTCCAGTTGCCTTCGCTTCCTTCGAGGCTGAAGTCCAAAGCATCGCACGCCCGTCGCATGGCTCATCAGCTTGTCTTTACCTCTGAAACCGGGAAGTCACGGACTTACCCAGTGGCTGGCGATCGGATTTCCATCGGGCGCCACCCGACGAATACCGTCGTGCTCGATGACGAACGTGTGTCCATCTATCACGCCGAGGTCACGGTGAAGGATGGAGCGACGCTGATCCGGGATCTCGGTTCGTCCAATGGCACGAAAGTGAACCGGAAACGCGTCAAGGAGACCACGCTGGCCGAGGGGGACGAGGTGCGCTTCGGCCCGATCGTCTGTCATCTGCGCAGGGAGAAATGCTCCGGGGCGAACAACGCTGTTCCGAAGAATGGCTCCCCGCCACCCGTGGAAAACGCCGTGCCGGAGGAGCCGGAGCCGTTGCTCGAGCGATTGCAGCGGAGCCTCCTGGAGTCGCGCTATTTCATGCTGTCGCTGGTGCTCCATCTGGTGATCGTGATCCTCGCGGGATCGATTGTGCTCTTCAAGACGGCCATGGAGCCGCCGGATTTCGTCGCCGAGGGAAGCGACGGGTTCATTGCCGCGACAGATGAGTTCGCGCGGCCGCCGGAGTTGCCCGCGGACGCGATCCCGACCGGCGAGTTCGCTCCGCAGATCCCGAACAACTCCCCGAAGATTGACGTGATCACCACCACGTCGTCCGCCACCGATTTCAAGATCGCTCCACCGGAGATGCTGCTGAAGATCGAACCGAACGCCGCCGATCTCGCCCGGACCGCCGCCAGGCTGCGGGGAACGTCCGGGTTCATCGGCAATCTCCCCGGCACCATGGGCGGCCGCATGGGGGCGGGCAGGGCGCGCGCGATGGCGCTCAACAACATGAAGCGCAAGTCCGAGCAGGCGGTGCTGCGAGGTCTCGCGTGGCTCGCGAAGAATCAAAACACGGACGGCTCGTGGGGCGATGAGAACCAAGGCGCGATGACCGGTTTCGGCCTGCTCTGCTTTCTGGGCCACGGTGAGCTGCAGGATTCGCCGCAGTTTGGGCGGACTGTGGGAAAGGCCCTCGAGTGGGTTTACGAAAACGGCACCAAGAACGAAGGCCGCCTGAACATGGCGAAGCAATTCAACCAGAGCGGCGTCTATGAGCACGCCATCTGCACGTATGCCATCGGCGAGTATTACACGATGACCAGGGACAGGCGCGTCATCCCTCTCTTCACGCAGGCCATCCAGCACATCATCCAGGGACAGGGCCCGGGCGGCGGATGGATGTATTCCTACGACGGAAGCGCGGACGATCTCTCCGTGAGCGGCTGGCAGATCCAGGCACTGAAGGCCGCGCATCTTAGCCAGCTCAAAATCGCCGACGTCGATAAGTCCCTCGACAAGGCCTTGAATTACGTCGAGCGCGTGAGAGGACCGAAAGGCGGCTACGGCTACCGCTTTGCCGCGGACGAATACAGCCTCACCGGTGTCGGCCTGCTCTGCCAGCTCTTCTGGAAAACCGACCGCAAGGCGCTCGTCAAGGGCATGGACTGGGTGCTCGAAGAAACCGAGAAGAACAAGCCGGTGAAGTACGCAGGCGACAGCGCGGATCTCTACGCGTGGTATTACCAGACGCAGGCGTGCCTCATGTTCGGCGGTGAAGCCTGGAACAAATGGAACGCCTGGTTTCAGGATGAGATCTGCGACGCGCAGAACCCCGACGGAAGCTGGCCGGCTCCCGGCGGAAGAAATGCGGTCGGCCCCCAGTATCAGGACAACATCACCGGCGCCGTTTACCGCACCTCGCTCTGCATCCTGATGCTCGAAGTCTTTTACCGCTACATGCCCACGACACGGGGCTGACATCCGCAAGATGCGCACATCCTCTGAACCTGCCCACGCCCACGGCGGCTGGAGCTTCGACAACTCCTACGCGCGGCTTCCGGAAGCTTTCCACTCCCGGGTGAATCCCACGCCAGTCGCCGGGCCGCGCCTCCTTCTCTTCAACGGCCCCCTCGCCCGCTCGCTCGGGCTCGAACCCGCGGCGTTCGCTGAGCCGGACGCGGCGGCCTTTTTCACCGGGAACCGGATTCTCCCCGGCGCCGAGCCCATCGCCCAGGCCTACGCGGGGCACCAATACGGAAATCTCACCCGGCTCGGCGATGGACGCGCCATCCTGCTCGGCGAACAAATCACGCCTGCGGGCGATCGCTTCGACATCCAGTTGAAAGGCGCCGGGCCCACGCCCTATTCGCGACGTGGCGACGGACGGGCCGCCCTCGGCCCGATGCTGCGTGAATACGTGATCAGCGAGGCCATGCACGCGCTCGGCATCCCGACCACCCGCAGCCTCGCCGTCGCTGCCACCGGCGAACCGGTATTCCGCGAGCAACCCCTCCCCGGTGCGGTCCTCACGCGCGTCGCCGCCAGCCATATCCGCGTCGGCACCTTTGAATACTTTGCCGCGATTGGCGACACCGACTCTTTGCGCGTGCTCGCCGGGCACACACTCCGGCGCCACTTCCCGGATCGCGCGGAGGCCGAGAATCCGGCAGCCGGACTTCTCGAGGAAGCGATGGAACGCCAGGCCTCGCTCATTGCCCAATGGATGCGCGTCGGCTTCGTGCACGGCGTGATGAACACCGACAACATGGCGCTCTCCGGCGAGACCATCGACTACGGCCCCTGCGCGTTCATCGACGCCTACGACCCGGCAGCGGTGTTCAGTTCCATCGATCGCCATGGCCGCTACGCCTTCGCGCAGCAGCCGCCGATTGCCGCATGGAATCTGGCCCGCCTCGCCGAGGCGCTGCTCCCGCTTCTGCACCCGGAACCGGAAACCGCCATCGCCCGCGCAAACGAGGCGCTCGAATCCTTCGACGGGCGATTCCTCCGGCACTGGCTCGCGGCGATGCGCGGAAAACTCGGGCTGTTCACCGAGGAACCGGACGACGTCTCGCTCGTGGAAGATCTCCTCCGCGTGATGCACGAGGCCCGCGCCGACTACACGCGCACCTTCCGCAACCTGTGCCCGCACGCCCCGACGGGAACGCCTTCGCCAACCGACGCTGCGTTCACCGCGTGGCATCAGCGCTGGACGGAACGTCTCGCCCGCCAGCCGCAACCGTGGACGGAAGTCGTCCGCATGATGAACGTGCACAACCCCGCCGTGATCCCCCGCAATCACGAAGTGGAAGCCGCCCTCACCGCCGCCACCACTGCGAACGATCTCACCCCACTGGTGCGCCTCCTCGCCGCACTGGCCGCGCCCTACGACGAGACCGCTCAACCCGCCGGGCTGCTGAATCCACCACCCGCCGGCACTCCGGCCTGCCGCACTTTCTGCGGGACCTGAGACGCGTTTCGTCGGGCAGTCGGACGAATCTCCTCGCCCTCTGCAAAGATGCCCGCCCGATCGTGGCGAGCCTGGTGCTCCTGCCGGTCGCCGCCGCCGGGAGAGCTGCATTCGATTCGGCTACCGTGACCCGGGTCGAAAACAAGGAACATGACGACCAGGCGGCCAAGGTTTCGCTCAGCGGGAAGGCGAGCGTCCCACCTGAGGCGCCGGCTAAGAATGATGCCGCTCGCCGATAAACCTGCCGTCAACGCCCAACCCAAAGAGATTCCCCACCATGCTCACACGCCGTTCATTCATCCATCGTGCCACTGTCGCCGGCGCCGCGCTTTCATTTCCCGCGGTGCTGCGCTCGAAGAATCCAAACTCGAATCTGCAGATCGT
>JBEBGK010001113.1:0-1642 GCA_040081515.1 Chthoniobacteraceae bacterium | reverse complement strand
CGCTAGGCGTGCGGGACCGGCTCGGGTATTTCGACGGGCCGATCCTCGATGACCACGTTCCGCTCGCAGTCATCGCGCGCATCCCTGCGATGGACATCATCGATTTCGATTACGCGCCCTGGCACACCGCCGGTGACACGCTGGATAAAATCAGCGCGGCGAGTCTCGAGACTGTCGGTCGGGTCACGCTGTGGCTTCTGGCGCGGGAGCTGGCAAAATAGGGCGGCGATCCCCTTGATCGGGGTCAAAACCGGGCCGAAGGTGCTCCGCAGCAGTCTGTGCTTCAGCACCCCTCCTCCCTCCCTGTGAACAGGGACCACAAGATATAGTGGGCAGCTTTTTTCAATACCGCTCGGAATAGTGCTTGCGCTGCGTCCGCCCGTTTTTCATCTTTTCCAGAAGTTTCCCAGAAACACCGCCCTACCTCTCCATGTATCTCAAGAGCCTCGAAATCCTCGGTTTCAAATCGTTCGCCCCAAAGACCGTCCTCAATTTTGACCGCGGCGTGACATGCGTCGTCGGCCCGAACGGGTGCGGCAAGTCCAACGTGCTCGATGCCGTCCGTTGGGTTCTCGGCGAGCAATCGGCAAAGGCGCTGCGCGGCGGCGAGATGACCGATGTCATCTTCTCGGGAACCGACAGCCGCCCACCGCTGGGCATGGCCGAGGTGTCCATGACGTTCAGCGAATGCGAGGAGCAGCTCGGGCTGGACTGGCACGAGGTGACGATCACGCGGCGCGTTTTCCGCGAAGGCGGCAGCGAGTATCTGCTGAACAACACGCCCTGCCGGCTGAAGGACATCCATTCGCTCTTCATGGACACCGGCATCGGGCGCTCGGCGTACTCGATCATGGAGCAGGGAAAGATCGACCTGATCCTCTCCAGCCGCCCGGAGGATCGGCGTGCGATCTTCGAGGAAGCCGCCGGGATCACGAAGTACAAGCACCAGCGTCGCGAGGCGCTGCGCAAGCTGGAGGCCACGGATGCAAACCTCGTGCGGCTCGCGGACATCATCAAGGAGGTGAAGCGCCAGATCGGTTCTGTGCAGCGGCAGGCGGCGAAGGCGCGCCGCTACCAGGCGATGCTCGACGACTTGCGGACGCTCGAGACGCACAGCGCCAAGCGCCAGTGGGATGAACTCGATTCCGCGAAGAATGCCAGCAGGGAGGAACTCGAGAAGCTCGCGGCGAAGCAGGCCGAGATCGACGCGCAGATCGAGCGCGAGGAATCCGCCGCGCACGACCGGCGCGCCGAGGTGGAGGAAATGGAGGCGCGGCTCGCCCAGGCGCGGCAGGCGGTGAATGATCTCCACGCGCGGATTGCAAATCACGAGAGCCGGCTCGCGTTCAATGCGGAGCGGGTGGACGAGTTTGAAGGACTCACCGGGCGCTATAGGGCGGACATCGCGGGTGCCGAGGAGAAATTCCAGCACGCCGAGACGCAGCTCCGCGAGGCGGATTCGCAGATCGAGGAGATCACGGCAATGCTCGCCACCGAGCTGCGGCGGATGGAGGAAGTGCAGGCCCGGGCCTCCGGCCTTTCCCCGGAGAGACAGGCGGCCGAGGCCGCGATCTCGGCGCTCACGAGCGACACCGGGAAGCTCGAGAGCAAACTCGCGAGCCTGCGCTCGCAGACCTCCACC
>JBEBGK010001112.1:0-1643 GCA_040081515.1 Chthoniobacteraceae bacterium | reverse complement strand
GGTGACGACCGGTTGCATGAAACCATCGAGCGGCATGCCGGCCACGTGATCGTCGCCGGGAATCTCGTCGAGGGCATGGGCGACCGGCGGCGTTCCACGGGGGACGAAATGATGGTCTTCAGCGTGCCGGCGGAGACCGTGGTGCCGGCGGCGCTGCGCTCCGCGGAGGTCGTGGGCTACGATAATTTCTGGCCGTATCTCGATGGCCGCGTCCGCTCGGCCCTCTACAGCACGACGCTCGAGAACGGTGGCGCGGCGGACCCGTCCGGGGATGAGACTGCGCTGCGTTCGCTCGCTGTCCTTGCGGCGAAGAAAGCGGGCTTTCCCGTGCCAGCCGCCGGGGACCGCCGACCGCGGCACATGCGCTTCGCGGGTCCGGCGCGCACGTTTCAGCCGCTTCCGATCTTCGAAATTTTTGTCCCCCGATACTGGCGGGCGAACTATGGCGCCGGGCGATTCTTCGAGGGAAAAATCGTCGTCATCGGCGCCTACGGGAACTGGCAGCAGGACGAACATGCCACTCCGTTTGGCATCATGCCCGGCCCCGAGATTCACCTGAACGCGATCAACAGCCTGCTCACGCGCGATTACGTCTCCGATCTCCCCGCATGGCCCCGCCGCTCGATCGTCTATGCAGCGGCGAGCCTCGTGCTCCTTCTCTCGACGTGGATCAGCCGGCCATTTCTCCGGCTTGCCGGCTCGGCCGGCCTCGCGGGCTGCTGGGTTCTGCTCGCGCTGTGGATCTTCAATGCGGGCGGCCTCATGGTTCCCACGCTCGCGCCCGTCGCGATGCTCCTGTTCGGCACCTTCACGAGCGTGGCTGGCGATTACGTGGCGGAGCGCAGGGACAAGGCCCGGGTCCGCGAGACGCTCGAGCGCTACGTCTCGCGGAACATCGTCGGCGAACTCCTGGATCATCCCGAGGCATTCCATGCCGCTCTCGGCGGTGTGAACCGCAAGGTCACGATCCTCTTTACCGACATCCGGAATTTCACCGGGTTCAGCGCCCGGATCGCGGGCCAGGCGCTCGTCGCGCAGCTCAACGAATACTTCACCGCCATGGTCGAGTGCGTCTTCGAGCACGGGGGGACACTCGACAAATTCATCGGCGACGCACTCATGGCGGTCTGGGGCAATGTCACTAGCCGGGGTCCCGCCGCGGACGCCTGCGCCGCGGTCCGCTGCGCCCTCGCCATGCGCTGCGCCCTCGGACGGCTCAACGAACGCTGGCTGCTGGAAGGCCGCCCGACGCTGGACATCGGCATCGCGCTCCAGAGCGGCGACGTCGTGGTCGGCAATATCGGTTCGCCGAACAAGATGGAATTCACCGTGATCGGCGATGCGGTCAACGTGACGTGGCGTCTCCAGGAGCGCACCAAGGAGCACCCCGGCGAGATCCTCATCGGCCGGGCGCTCGCGCGCCTGATCGACCCGGAATTTGACACCGAGGAGCTCGGTTCGCTGATCGTGGGTGGCACCCTCGAGGTGGAGTACATGCGCCTGGTCACCGGCGCGCCAGCGCCTGTCTTTGAGGAGCCGCCGGAGCTGCTCGCCGCCGGGAAACAGATCCGCGACCTGGACACGAGCCGGGTGAAGAAGCTGGTCGCCGCGCTGATGGGCGAACTGGAATCAACGGGCGCCAA
>JBEBGK010001111.1:0-1646 GCA_040081515.1 Chthoniobacteraceae bacterium | reverse complement strand
CGGCAGCGAGCGCCGCCGGTGCGGCTTCGCCCGCGAGATTCAGCAACCGCAGTCCGGGAACGGGCTCGCGCGGCACTGCCGCGAGGGACGATGGAGGAAGGGTGAGGACGGAGATGCGGCGATCCCGCAGCGTCAGGATTAGCGGTGGGCCGGGGAGCGTCTGCGCGGGCTCGGCCACCACCAGCGTGGCGCCTCCCGCCAGGGTCATCAGCATCTCGAAGATCGACGCGTCGAACCCGACCGGCGCAAACTGCAGGACGCGATCCTCAGGCACGATCCCCAGGAGATTCGCTTGCTCTGCGGCGACGTTCACCGCACCGCCGTGTTCGACCAGCACGCCTTTGGGCAACCCGGTGGAACCGGACGTGTAGATGACGTACGCGAGGTCCTGCGGCCCTGACGGGTGTCGTGGGTTGTCGCCGCTCTCGTTTCTGATGGCGGCGCTGTCATCATCCAGCCAGACCACGCGGCCTGCATAGCCGCTCAGTTGCTCGCGCCAGCGGTTGTCCGCGATCACAACCGGGGGCTCGGCGTCGCTGAGCAACAGGCGCAATCGCTCGCGCGGGTAGTCAGGGTCGAGCGGCAGGTACGCGCCTCCGGCCTTGAGCACGCCGAGGAGGGATGGCATCATGTCGAGCGAGCGGCCCGTACACACGCCGACGATCGTTCCCAGCGTGACCCCCAGCGACCGGAGGTAATGCGCCAGCTGATTGCTTCGCCGGTTCAGGCCGGCGAAACTCAGTTGCGCGTGCCCGTCCGTCACCGCAATGGCGTCAGGCGAGCCCGCGGCCCGCTGCTCGAACAGCTCGTGAATGCACCCGCACGGTGTCGTCGGACGCGCGTCGCCATGCGAGACCAATTGCCGCCGCTCCGCGTCCGTGAGCAAGGGCAAGCGTGCGACCTCGCAATCCGGATTCACGAGGATCGCGTCGAGGAGCACGCGATAGCTGTCCGCCATGCGCGCGATGCTCCCGGCGTCCCACAAGGCCGTCGAGTATTCCAGGTAGCCCTCAACGTTCGTCCAGAAGTCGGTGAGATCGAGCCGCAAGTCGACCTTCGCGGCGCCGATGTTGACCTGACGACACTCGGGCAGGCCTTCCGGCGCCGGCCCCGCCCAGCTTGGAGCGCGGAACAACTGGAAGGCCACCTGAAACAGCGGATTGCGGCTGAGATCCCGTTCCGGCGAAAGACCTTCGACCAGCTTCTCGAAAGGCACGTCCTGGTGATCGAACGCTTCGACCGCTGTCTTCCGCACGCGCGCGAGCACGTCGCGGAATGTGGGACGGCCTGAAAAGTCCGTACGCACCACCACGGTATTGGCGAAGAAGCCGATGAGCCCCTCGGCTTCCTTGAGCGGGCGATTCGCGATCGGCATCCCGACCGCAATGTCGTCCGAGCCGCTGTAGCGGTGCAGCAGTACCTGAAAGGCCGCAAGCAACGTCATGGACAAGGTGACGTCTTCACGATTGCTGAGCGCTCGAAGCTGCGTCACCAGTTCCGGCGGCAGTCGAAGCCGGTGGCGCTCACCCTCGAGGCTCGGGAGCGGCGGGCGCGGCCGATCGTGAGGCAGCGGTAGAACCGGCACGTCGGCCAACTGCGTCCGCCAATACTGCAACTCGCGCTCGAGCGTCTGGCCCCGTAAACAT
>JBEBGK010000188.1:0-6663 GCA_040081515.1 Chthoniobacteraceae bacterium | reverse complement strand
GCGCGACGGCAAGGGCAAGAATCTGATTGGCGCGCTGAACTACCTCGCCGGTAAAGGCGTGAATGCGTTCAGCTTTCTCACCTACAACGCCGCCGGTGACGGCGACAACGTCTGGCCGTTCATCGAGCGAAACCAGAAGCTGCACTACGACTGCTCGAAGCTCGATCAATGGGGCGTGGTCTTCGACCATGCGACGAAGCTCGGCCTCTACCTTCACTTCAAACTTCAGGAGAACGAATCCGACGACGAACGCCTCGGCATGAATCGCAAGCCCGGCAAGCTGCCCGAAGCGCTTGATGGCGGTAAGCTCGGCATCGAGCGGAAGCTGTATTGCCGCGAACTCATCGCCCGCTTCGGCCACGCGCTCGCTTTGAATTGGAACATCGGTGAGGAGAACACGCAGAGCACCGAAGAGGTTTGCGACATGGTGAAGTATCTCCACGACACCGATCCCTACCGTCATCACATCGTGCTCCACACCTTCCCGCCGGAGATGGAGCAGGTTTATCGGCCGCTCCTGGGCGACAAGTCGCTGCTCACCGGCGTGTCGATGCAGACCGGTTGGAAGCAGTCGCACAAAAAGACACTTCAGTGGCGTGCCGAATCCGCCGCCACCGGTCGTGCGTGGGTCGTGGCGCACGACGAGCAAAATCCCGCCAGCCTCGGCGTTCCGCCCGACCCCGGCTACAAAGGACACTCCGGCATTGCTGAAGAAAAGAACCCAAAAGGAAAGACGGGCGAAGGATTCGTGGCCTCGGCTGGCTACACGATGCACGACATCCGCAAGAGCCTCGTCTGGGGGCATTACCTGGCCGGCGGCGCGGGTCTGGAATACTACTTCGGCTATCAACTTCCCGAGAACGATCTCAACTGCGAAGACTTCCGCAGCCGCGAGAAGTCGTGGGACTACTGCCGCATCACGCTGGATTTCTTCCGCGATGAAAAAATCCCTTTCGCCGAAATGACCAGCGCGAACGCGCTCATCGGCAACGCGAGGGATGACAACTCGAAGTTCTGTTTCGCCAAAGCAGGCGAGCTCTACCTCGTCTATCTGCCTGACGGAACAAAAGGCGGCAGCACCGACCTCGACCTCTCCGGCGCAAAGGGCACTTTCACCGTGAAATGGTTCAATCCCCGCTCTGGCGGCGCACTCGTCTCCGGCTCCGTGAAATCCGTCGAAGGCGGCAAGACGGCCACAACCGGTAATCCTCCTTCCGACGCGGGCGAGGACTGGCTGATCGTCGTCCGGCGCTAGAATCCGACCTGCTTCACTGGCGCCATCCCAAAATCCATCCGAACATCCCATCCGATGTCCTCATCCGATCTGCCGGCATATCCGTCCACCCGCCGTTTCTTCCTGCGAGCCACGGGAGTGAGCCTCGCCCTTCCGCTGCTGGAATCGCTGGGCGGGCGCATCTTCGCTCAAGACTCCGCCGCCGGAACCCAAATGTCCGAGACGAAAGAAGCCATCGTCCTCAAGAGGGACGCCGCCCTTGAGACTTGCCACTCCAGAAATTTTTTATGAACCAGACAGCTCGGGTGCATTTCACCTCCCTGCCATGAACCACGCCGCATTCCCCTTCACACGACGACAGTGGCTCGGGGCCACGGCAGCCACGGCGGGCAGTTTTCTGCTCCCGCACAGACTCACAGCCGCGCGCGCGGACATCCGGGAGACGGAGCACTTCTTTTACCGCGGCGCACCGGAGGGGCCTTACATCGACTCGCAGCGCGACCATAAGGCGTTCGGATTCGGCGACGGGAAGATTTTCCTCTCGGAGGACAATGCGAAGACGTGGGCGCACAGCGCGGACTTTCCCTATGCGGACGCGATCACGTTCAGCGTCATTTTGAAAAATGGGAACATCCTCTTCGCCACTACTACGCATCTTTTCCTGAGCACGGACAATCTGAAGACGCACCGGGAGATCATCGTGAAGAATCGCGACGGCAGCGACTATCTCCCGCACCAGCCGGTGAACCCGGAACTTCCCGGCTGGTATTTTCACCCGCTCGATGGCGAGCACTGCTTCGACGTGGATGGCCGGGAAATGATCGTGTGGGGCAACTACTGCAACGTGGTCGGCGGCGCGGTGCCGGTGAACATCTTCTACTCCACCGACAGCGGCCAGACGGTGAAGCTCGCGTATTCCTTCGGGCAGAATCCGAAGTTCCAGCAAAAGGGCGCCGCGCCGGATGCGCCGATGCTCGGCGACGCGACGAACCCGGTCATCGCGCGCCACATCCACAATGTGACCTACAGCCCGACGGAGAACGCCTTCTACGCCTGCACCGGCGACATCGACCGCGGCCACGGCAACGAGTGCCACTGGCTGCGCGGCACCTACGACGCGAAGGCGGATGCGTGGAGTTGGAAAGTGATCATCTCCGTGAACTCCGACTCGCGCTTCAAATGCGGTGGTATCAATTTCGTGGATGGACGCGTGTATTGGATCGCCGACGCGAACGGCCCGAAGGTCGGCCCCGAGCATGATCGCGGCATCTTCACCTGCGCGCCCGCGGACATCACGGACACGTCGAAGCACACGCTGCTCTTCAACCCGAAGTTCGAATCCGCGAACATGATCATTCAGGACGGCGTGATGCTCGCGACGCATTGCGCACCGGCCTCGACCTACGCGAACGGCATCATCTACTCGCCCGACATGGGCAAGACCTGGGCGCAATACGACCTGAAGGAATTCGGCCCGCGCTCCGGCTGCCGCATCCACCGGAAAAATAGCGACGGCTGGTTCCGCCTCGACTTACGCAAAGGCTGGATCGACCGCGCGGAGGTCATGTTCATCAAGCCGAAGGCCCGATAAGCGGCGGGTGAAAGAGAGATTTTCAGCTACTTCGCGTCGCTGTATTCCGCTGCAAAATCCTTATGGCAGTTCAAATGAACAGAGCCGATAAAGCCGCTGGCACTCCGTCAGAGCTTGAGCTGCTTGCTCAACAGTCATGCCTCCTTCCCCGCGTGCAGCTTTTTCCCATCGGTCAGAGTTCTCCGAGAAATAGCTCCGAAGCTTTGCGTGAAGAATGCGCCGAAGCCGTAGCAGTTTCAGATGCCGCCGATTCAGCGCCAGCACGCGGATGAGATATTGAGCAGGATGTTTTAGCGGGATCAGTTCGCCATCCTCAGCGACTTTGAAGTAGGCTCGCCGGTCATCGGCAAACGGGTCAACGAAGCCCACGAAGCCATCATGCGGCTCGGTCCGATGCGTGGACGGCCACTTGTCGGACTTGAGGGAATTGCAGCGCACACAGGCGTGGTGAAAGTTCTCCGGCGCATTTTCCAAATGCTCGAAGCCCGCCCGCGTGTAAGGGCGAAAGTGGTCAATCTGCATCTGCTCCCTGCCGCCCATTTCGTTTTCGTGGGAGTCGCAGTAAACGCACCGGCATACGCAATCCTCAGCAACCTCGTGCTGAAAGTTTTCGCGGAAGTAGCGGTAGGCGTATCGCTCGCCGTTGGTTTTGGCCGAGTAGTTGTTCCGCCTCGTCAGTGCGGGAAAGAACTCAGACGGAGATGCGGCTGCCTTCGCGTCCATGCTTTACAAAAGTGTGTCGGGATTGAGCTTCGCCCTCAGTTCTCCGATGGCTTTCTCCAACGCCTTCGCATTGCGCAGTTCCTCAGGCTGCGCTGGCACGAGACGCTCGCTTTCGAGGATGCCGAGTTCCTTTTCCTCGTCGGCAGTCAGCGGCTCCTTCATGCTTTTCACAAGCAAATCGTGGAATCGTTGCTCTCGCGCATCCAGCACATCGCCGAATACCGCCAGACGTCGCAGGATTCTCGCTTTGAGTATCTGAGCCTTGTCCGTAGTGCGGTCTTCTATGTCCTCCTTATCTACGATGTCTTCCACACGGTAGGCTCCGCTGTTGAGTTCATCATCTGGCGGGTAGCCGGTCAGGATGTAGATGGGTAGCTTTGAGTGAAGCCCGCGCAGATGTCCTGCCAGTTCAATGCCGTTGTAGGTAACAGCGCCACCCCGCATTTTTTGGTCAATGAAGAAGCCGCCGAGATTTGGCTCCTTGAGCAATACGTCGAATTGCGAAAGTTCCGCAAAAGGCGCGAGAGGCACGACCTTGATTTCCGGGGAAGCCAGAAAGCGCTCCAGCGCGGGGGCAATCGCCCATCGAGCTTCTTCTCGTTCATCGACAAAATACAGAATGGTGGGTTTCATCAGGAGTGTTGCTTCGGTGTTTTCGTGGCGGCAGGAACCGTGATGATAAGGCTCGCACCGCCGAGCGGGCCTGCTTGTTTTGCCATAACGGTGCCGTGGCTGTGCTCCTCGATAAACGCCCGCACGATGGTCAGCCCCAATCCGGTGCCGATTTCTTCGCCGCGTTCGTTTCGCTTGGTGGTGAAGGTTGGTTCAAAAATGGCTTCCTCCGTCCCGGCCTCCAAACCGCGTCCGCTGTCATCGAACTGAAGTAAGTGGAACCCATCCTCCGTGCGAATTTCGACGCGAATTTGACGGTCGTCTGACGGTGTCTTCTCCATCGCCCAAGCGGCGTTAATGATGAGGTTCACAAAGATGCTCTCCCAATCCATCGTGTACCCCTCCACCAAAAAGTCGCCTGTCCTCGGATACTCAGGGCGAATCTTTTTGTCGGTTTCAATCACCTCTCGAAACGCCGAGAAAACAGTTTCTAGCGTTCGCCTCAAACAGACGTCGCTCTTCTTGGTGCGCTTCTCCCGGCTTACGTTGCCCAGCGTAAATTTGGCGAAGTTCTTCAGCTTCTTCGATTCCGAAATCAGGAATTTAAGCGTTTTTTGAAGATCGGGGAGTTCTGCTGGCTGAATCCACCAAGCCTTGGATATGACGTCCTCGTCAAGCCGCTTGGCGTATTGGCTGACATTGCCCGCCCAATCCACGGTCTCATGTCCGAATGCCGCAGCGAGGATGCCAAGCGACGCCAAGTTTGAGAGCATGTTCTTCTGCTTCTCAACTTGTGCTTTCTCCACCGCGATTGCCTCCACCGATTCCGCTGCACTGGCCCGCACTTTTTCGATAAGTATCTGAGTCTTGGCGACGGCATCAACCACCTCTTCT
Source organism: Chthoniobacteraceae bacterium (assembly GCA_040081515.1). Lineage (GTDB taxonomy): Bacteria > Verrucomicrobiota > Verrucomicrobiia > Chthoniobacterales > Chthoniobacteraceae > SXWH01. The sequence continues at coordinate 1,609 of JBEBGK010000188.1, read as the reverse complement.
GGCAGGTTCATCAGAGGCGGCGGCTGACCGGGTGAAGTCGGGCGGATGCGCCCAAGCATCTCGGCCAATTGCTTCAAAGCGTCGTCGGATGCAGCCACCGATGCCTTGGCCTTTTTCTCGGCGTCATTCGTTGCAGGTTCGTTCTGCTTGTTCGATTGGGCGAACTTTTGATGGCTCAGCTCAAAGAACCGAACAACTTTCGTCGCGAAGGTTCGCAGATGCGCGAACGCCTTCCCTTCGACAAGTCCTTCACGGTTCGTCTGGTCCGAGAGCGCCGGATTTTGCTCATGAGTCAGAAACACGGCTCCGACGATTTGGTGATAGCTCACTCGCCACGCGCCGACCGTGCCTTTCTGAGCAGGCCCTTCAGGACTCCGCGCTTTGAGGAAGGCGAAGCGCAACCAGTCTCCTTCGCCGTTCGGCTGACCGTAAGGCTTCACCCGGAATCCATCGCGGTAGATTCGAATTCCTTGGTTTGAGTCAAGGAACTGCACGACGTCTGCTAGCTTCAGAATCTTCTCACCGGCGTAGGTCTTTTCTCGCGGAAAGTAATAGAACTCCAATTCCAACGGTCCGCAGAGCGGCTGCTCGGTGCCGTCACGAACCCACTCCCGCCAATGCACAGGTTTGAGCCGATATTCAGTCTCGTGCTGTCCGGACTGCATACGGATCTCCACCATCGAATCCCCGTTGATGTTGGCGGTGACTTTCCATGTTGCAGCATCCAGAACAAAATCCGGCACTGTCACCACTCCATCCAATGATTTGTTATTGCGTCCAGATTCCAGGTCGATGGTGAAATCATTGGGAGCCGCAAAAGGCGAAACCAGCAGCGCCAATTCTGCCCGCAGTTCCGCGAGTGCATCCGTGCTCCATCCGTCTTTGAGACCTTGAAGAATGAGGCGCGTTCCGTGTGGAAAAGCCTGCCGGTGTCCGGTTATCGAGTCCGTCTCAATGTCCCCAAGTGTGTAGATGCTGTGAACCACTTCCTCCAGCCTTGAAGTCGCCCGCTCGTAGCTGCTCCAATCAATTTCTAGTTCAACCGGCGGGGAATTTTCAGAGGCAGATTGAACGCGTGTGACCGAGCACAGGCGATCAAGTCCAAGTCGCCCCAACCCCTTTTCTCCAGTGGGTGTCCGGCCTTTCTTCGTCTTTCGCACCGTTGCTTTGTTTGAGGTGCCAATCACCATCCAATGATCGCGAAGCTGATTCAGCGTCATCCCACGTCCGTCGTCCTCAATAACCAGTCGGGCGTCTTTGCCGTCGAGGTCGTGGAAGCGAATGCGAACCCGCGTGGCGTCTGCGTCGTAGGCATTCTTTACCAACTCCAGAATAGCTGTGACTGAACTCGATATGCTCTCTCGTCCAAGTTGCATTGCCACGCGGGCGCTGACCGAGAAGGGCTTGGACTCAATCAGCTTCCGCCCGTCGTTCGCTGGTGTCTGGTTGTGTGCGTCGCTCATAGCTCGCTCTTGAGTGTCACTCGGACAGCAAACGGAATCACCGCGACAGAGCCGACGGTGAGGTGGCGGCAGCGGATGCGGGCGTTGAGGAATTCGTTCACGGCTTCGGTCTTGAGCTGGCGCATCAGTTCGCGGCAGGTGCGGAG
>JBEBGK010001110.1:0-1648 GCA_040081515.1 Chthoniobacteraceae bacterium | reverse complement strand
CGGTGAACCAGGCACCCATCACCGGCGAATCCATGCCGGTGGAGAAGAAGCCGGGCGACGGCGTTTTCTCCGGCACGATCAACGGCGAAGGTTCGCTCGAAATCCGCACGACCAAGGGCCATACGGACACGACCATCGCGAAGATCATCCATCTCGTCGAAGAGGCGCAGTCGCAGAAGGCACCGTCGCAACGGTTCGTGGATGTCTTCGCGCGCTACTACACGCCCGCCGTGATGGTGGTCGCGCTGCTGGTGATGATCGCGCCGCCCCTGTTTTTCGGCGGCGCATGGCTCGTGTGGTTCTATCGCGGCCTCGTGCTGCTGGTCATCGCGTGCCCGTGCGCGCTCGTCATTTCCACGCCGGTTTCCGTCGTCTCCGGTCTCACCGCGATGGCGCGGCGCGGCGTGCTCATCAAGGGCGGCGCGGTGCTGGAAGCCGTGGGCAAACTCCGCGCGCTCGCCGTGGACAAGACGGGCACGATCACCGAAGGCAAACCGCGCGTGGTGAAAGTCGTCACCGTGACCTCGAAGGACGAAGCCGAGATCGTCCGCATCGCCGCCGCCATTGACACGCACTCCGAGCATCCGCTGGCGCAGGCCGTCGTCGCATATGCGAACGAGAAGAAGGTCGCCTTTCCGCGGAGCGAAAACTACCGCGCGCAGAACGGGCGCGGAGCCGAGGCGACGATCGAAGGGCACGAATACTTCGTCGGCAATCACCGCTTCACTCACGAGCTGGCCGTGTGCTCGCCGGAGATCGAGAAGCAGCTCGCGGAGATCGAAACGGAGGCGCTCTCCGTCGTCGTGGTTGGCCACAAGCCGCACGCCGGTTGCGAAGGCGAAGTCCTCGGCATCCTCGCCGTGGGCGATGCGATGCGCGCGAACGCCCCGGAAGCCATCGCCGCGCTGCACCGCGCGGGCATCACCAAGATCGTGATGCTCAGCGGCGACAACCAGCGCACCGCGAGCGCCATCGCGAAGAAGGCCGGCATTGACGAAGCCCACGGCGATCTCCTCCCCGACCAAAAAATCGAGCGCGTGAAGGCGATGCTCGGTGAATTGAAATACGTCGGCATGATCGGCGACGGCGTGAACGACGCCCCCGCCATGGCCGCTGCCAGCGTCGGCATCGCCATGGGCGGCGCGGGCACCGACACCGCCATCGAAACCGCCGACATGGCGCTCATGCAGGACGACCTCAGCAAAGTGGCCGAAGCCATCGCGCTTGGCCGCCGCACCGTGCGCATCACCCAGTTCAACATCGCCTTCGCCCTCGCGCTGAAAGCCATCTTCCTCGTCCTCGCCCTGCTCGGCCACACGAGCCTCTGGCTGGCCATCTTGGCGGACACCGGTGCCACCCTTTTCGTCATCATGAACTCATTGCGCCTGGTCGGTGCCACCCCATTCCAAACCTAGTCCCCTACTGCAGGAATTTGCTTTCGCGGCCGCCACACCGGCCCGCAAAACGTGAGCGGCCTGAAGGGACTCCCCGGACTCCAGGGACTCGACCTCTCTGGTTGCGACGCCCTTGGCGGGTGTTCCCGGCTCCGGGAATTCCCGACATTTCCCAGCGAACCCCCGGTGAATCGCGGTCCCTGAGAGGCTGCGCTTCCCCCCGGTCGCCGAGGCAATAAGCAGGAAGACTTTCC
>JBEBGK010000187.1:0-6667 GCA_040081515.1 Chthoniobacteraceae bacterium | reverse complement strand
CCCCAGTAGTTCGTCACCGGGCGGTTCAGGAGTTCGATAAAGCGATCGGGGATGTGACCGCCGCTGTTCCATCGTTCGTCGATGATCAGCGCGTCCTTGTGCGCCTGCGCGCGCCACTGGCGGTAAAGTTCCGTCTGCCCTTCGTTGCCGGTGTTTTTCACGTAAATGTACCCTGCGCGGCCGTCCGTGGCCTTGTCCACATGACGCCGGTTCTGCTCGACCCACGCGTAATGACGGAGCGCGCTCTCCGTGCCGAGCGCCTTCACCAACACCTCGCGCGCTCCCTCGATGGTCGGCTTGTTGTTCACGGAAAGAATCACCGTCTTGTCCGCTAATCCCTGAAACGCCGCCGCCGGCTCCGCAGCCGGATCCAGTTTGCGTCCGTTCACGGCGAGGATCCAGTCGTCCTCGTTCACCGCGATGCCCGGCTCGCGCAGCGGCGAGCGGACGCCCGTGTCCCACGGTGCCACCTCGAGGATCCGCTGGATGCGATAAGCGCCCTGCTCGAGCACATAATCGCAACCGAGGTAGCCCACGCGCCGGCGCGGACCTTCCTCAAGATCACCGCCGCTCCGGTAGGCATGCGAGCTGTTGAGTTCGCCGAGCAGTTCGCCGAGGACATAGTTCACATCATGTCGGGTCACGCAGGCCTCGAGCATCTTGCGATAGCGGTCCCGCATTTCCTGCCAGCGCACGAGATGGAGATACGGATCGTAAAAATAATCGCGCTCGATCCGCCATGCGTCATTGAACATCTGCCGCCATTCCGCCACGGGATCGACCGTGAGTTCGAGCGAACCGGTCGGCAATGCCCGATCCGCCTTCGCCCCCTCGACCGCCGCCGTCACGAACCAACTGCCTCCCCGGGCCACGAGCAATTTCTTCCCGTCGGCGCTGATCTCGTAGGCGCCGGCGTCGTCGAGCATCATCTTCTCCGCGCGGGCATCGAGGTCGTAGTAGCTCAGCGGTGAAGTCCTGTTGTTCGATCCCGCACGGGGCGGCCAGCGGAAGACAACCTTCCCCGGCAGCGCGCCGAGCCGTTCGATGCGCCCGCTGCCCACCGGCAGCACGATCGCGCGACCCTCGAAGCCATCCACGTCGATCTTCACTTCCCTCGGAGCCGCAGGCTGCGCGGGCTTCAATTCCACCTGGCCCGTCGCGGGATTCTTCGTGACCACGACCGGCCGCTTTTCAATCGCCGCAACCGGCTTCTCCGGATCCGCTTTCGGTTCGCCCTTGCGCGAGTCCTCCGGCTTCTTTGGCGGCTCGTTGCTCTTCGGGGGAGCGTCCTTTGGCGCCTCTTTCTTCGGCTCGTCCTTCTTCATCGGTTCCTCGTCGTTCTTCGGCGCGAGCGGCGACGGCATGTCCTTCCGCAGCGGGACGCAGACGACCGAATGGCTGTTCACGTAGGCCCACGTGTTGTCGAATTCGCTCGTGTGGAGCTGGAACATGCGCTTGCTCCGGTAGAAGAGGTAATTCCCCGCGGGATCGAACACCGGCATGTCGTCATCGTAGAACGCGCTCGTCACCGCGCGCCGCTTGCGTTCCTTCGTGTCGTAAAGGACGATCGCCTGCTGACGGTTCTCCGCGTCCCCGGCGTAGGCGATCCAGCGGCTGTCGGGGCTCCAGCTGAAATGGAAGTTCTCCAGTTCGCCGTGGTACGCCCACATCTGTCTGTCGATCGCAGCCGTCTGCCGCGTCTCGATTTCGTGCAGCCAGATGCGCATCGCGGAATCGATGAAGACGATCTTCCTGCTGTCGGGCGACCAGAACGGCTGGTACCGCCAGCCCGTGCACAATTCGGTGAGCTGCTTCTCCGCGCCCTTCCCGTCGGCGGGCCGCAGCGTCAGCTCGTACTCGCCGCTACGGTCGCTGAAATACGCGATCCACTTCCCATCCGGCGACCACGCGGGATAGCGCTCCGCCACGCCCTGGCTCTCGGTGAGATTCCGGATGATGCCGTTCTCGGCGGGCACGGAGAAGATGTCGCCGCGCGCCTCGAAGAGCACGCGCCTGCCAGTCGGTGAGATCGCGCCATTGCGGATGAGCCCGCCGACATTCTGCAGACGCGGCCGCAGCGTCGCCTTGTCCGTCACCACGTTCACATTGACCTCGCGCGACTTTTCAGTCGCGAGATCCAGGAGGAAAAGCCGGCCTCCATTCTCGAAAACGATCTCCTTCGGGCCGACGGAGGGATAGCGCACGTCGTATTCCGCGAAACTGGTCACCTGTCGGAGCGACTTTGCCGCGACTTCGTAGCACCAGAGATTCGCGCGCTTCTTCACGTCGCGGTCCGAGAGGAAATACATGCGGCCGTTCCCCGCCCACATCGGTTGCGAATCGCACGCGTCGCCCGCGGGCACATGTTCGGCAGCGCCCGTATCGAGGTGAAACAGCCACACATCCGGCGCCATGCCTCCGCGGTAGCGCTTCCACGAGGCGCGGTCGGTGTCGGTCATCGTGTAGGCGACCGTCTTTCCGTCCGGCGACACCGCGGCGAATTCGCCGTACGGAATCGGCAGGCGCTCCGGCAGGCCGCCCTGCGCGTTCACACGAAAGAATTGCGAGCAACGTTCCGTGAAGCTCATCCGCCGCGATGCAAAGACGACGCTTTTTCCGTCGGGCCACCAGCACACCATCCGGTCGCCCCCGCCATCGTGCGTGACCCGCCGCGGCTCGCCGCCCGTGACGGGAATCACATACACATCATCGTTCCCCTCGTAGTTCGCGGTGAATCCGATCTCACGCCCGTCCGGCGAGAACCGCGGAAAAAGTTCCTCGCCCTGCGGTGAACTCAGCCGGAACGCCGTCCCGCCTTCCTTGGGCACGATCCAGATGTCCCCCGCATACACGAACGCGATCTGTTTCTCCGAGACCGCCGGCATGCGCATCAGCCCGGCGTCGAGCCCTTCCTGGGCGTGGAGATTCAGCGCGGCGAGAAGCGCAACAAGGAGGAGTGCGGGGATTCTCATGGCGCGCAGCCAACACCGGCGCGGTATCCGGGGCAACGAGCATTTCGATGGCCGCGCGCCCCGTCGCACACACCGCCATCCGAGTGAAGGCAAATCACCCGGCACGATGCCCGTCTCCACCTCATGCGGATGGCGTCTCAGAGGGCCCGGCTGGTCGGTCCCATGCTCACCTCAGCCTCACGGCTTCCAAGCCTTGCTCCACAGCACGTAAACCTCGTGAATCGCGCGGCGTTCCAGCGGCGTCCACTCGGCAGTGCGCTCGGCGAGCGTCTTGTATTCTCCGAAGCGCGGGTCGCGCTCCACGGCGAGTTGGTAGTTCTCCAGCGCCTCCTTCGTCTTTCCGACACCCCAGTAGCCGAGCACAAGCGAGTAGTAGTCGTAGTGCGACTTGAAGCCGCTCATCTTCACGGCTGTCTCAAACTCACGCACCGCCTCGGCGTAATCGCCCAGGTTAAAATAGGCCCAGCCCGCGCGGTTATGCATCGGCCCGGTGTCCTTGAGGCTCACCGACTTCTTGATGTCCGCCCGCGCCTCCTCCTTCCGTCCGAGCAGGGCCAGCGTGTAGCCGCGATTCGAGTAAGCCTGCGCATCCGAAGCGTTGGCCACGATCTGCGTGTTCAGGTTTTCCAGTTTGGGAGTGGTCCCGACCGTCCCCAACTCCGCCCGGACGACGCACGCGAACAGACACAGACACAGCGCAACAAGAAGCGACGGTTTCATACTGGGAATCTTCGTTCGGCACCGCCCAACAGCAAGGCTTTGGTGCGGGAACAGAGCATCGTGAACGGCGATTTTTTCCCTTGATCGCCATGTCCTTGCGTGGATAGTCGCCCCTCGCTGCCGGGGGTAATTTCCCGCGGCGAAAACGTCCGGGGTCATAGCTCAGTTGGTAGAGCGCCTCAATGGCATTGAGGAGGTCTGGGGTTCGAATCCCCATGGCTCCACCAAAACCGGGCGTCGGCCCCGCGGATCGACACCCGTCAGACCCACATTCCGTCCGGTAGAACGGCACCCTTTGGGATGATCACGATGCCGTCGCGGACATACCAAAGGGGCTTGTCGGTGCCGTCCGCCCATCGCACGGGCGGACCGTCGCAGTTCTCCTCCTTGCCATCCGGCGTGATCACAACGCCGTTGCCGATGCGGGTGTTCTTGTCCACGATCGCCTTGTCCACGACGCAGTTCGAGCCGATCCCCAGCGCCGGCTCACCCTGCCCGGCAGGGCGGATCTCCTCGTAGTAGTCCGCGCCCATGAGGATGCTGTTTTTGATCGTGGAGCCCGACTTGATGATGCTCCGCAAGCCGATCACGGCGCGCTCGATGTTCGCATCGCTGATGATGCACCCGTCGCTGATGATCGCCTGACGCACCGTGGCACCGTTCACCTTGCTGCCGGGCAGGAAGCGCATGTGCGTGTAAATCGGGGCGGTCGCATCGAAGAAGCTGAAGGGCGGGAGCGGATTCGTCAGCGCGAGATTCGCCTCGAAGAACGCGCTGATCGTCCCGATGTCCTCCCAGTAGCCCTGAAAAATGTGGGCATGGACCCGTGTCTTCTTAAGCGCCTCGGGGATGACGTTCTTTCCGAAATCCATCAGTTCATTGTTCAGCGCGTCGCGCAGCGCCTCCCGGTTGAACACGTAGATGCCCATCGACGCCTGGTAGAGATCCGAGTCCTCAGGAAGGGCCATCTCTTTCAGGAGTGGCGCCGGAATCCGGAGGCCATCGAGGACCGCCGGTTCCTTGGGCTTCTCGACGAATCGCGTGATCCTGCGCTGGTCGTCCGTGTGCATGATTCCAAAATTCGACGCATCGTGCCGCGCCACGGGAATCGTCGCGATGGTCAGCTCCGCCTTTGTATGGATGTGCTGCTCGAGCATCCGGCGGTAATCCATCCGGTAGAGCTGGTCGCCGCTGAGGATCACGAAATAATCGAATGGAACGCTGAGGAAATCCCGGAGGTTCTGCCGCACCGCATCGGCCGTGCCCTGGTACCATTTCGAATCCGTGGGCGTCTGCTGCGCGGCGAGGATCTCCACGAAGCTCCGCGAGAACTGGTCAAACTTGTACGTGGCGTGGATATGGCGGTGGAGCGACACGCTGTTGAACTGCGTGAGCACGTAGATCCGGCGGAGTCCGGAGTTCAGGCAGTTCGAGATCGGGATGTCCACCAGCCGGTATTTTCCCGCGAGCGGCACCGCGGGCTTGGAGCGCTCTTTCGTGAGGGGGAACAGCCGCGTCCCGGCGCCGCCGCCCATGATGATTGCGAGGGTCTTCTCCGTTATCGCGGGCCAGTTGAAAGTCGAAATCGAGGGCATGCGCGGAGGCTACAACACTTTCTACGGGACTTGGAAGAAGCGAAACGCGAACCCGGGCAGTGGACCGGGGATGGTTCAAGGTTGCGAAGCGCGGGATGAGCCCACTACGATCCGACCCTTCAAGCCGATCCGCTTTTTCAACACCTTCTCGCGCCAGCCCGAGGAATTCCGGCCGCTCAACCCCGCCGGGAAACGCGTGAAGCTCTACACCTGCGGTCCGACGGTCTATAACTTCGCCCACATCGGAAATTTCCGGGCCTACATCTTCGAGGACCTGCTTCAGCGGCACCTGGAGGCGCGCGGCTTCGAGGTCGAGCGCGTGATGAATCTCACCGATGTGGACGACAAGACGATCCGCGGGTGCAGGCAGCTCGGCGTGCGGCTCGCGGACTTCACGCAAAAATTCAAGGATGCGTTCTTCGAGGATCTCGGCACGCTGCGGGTGAAGCGCGCGCAGCATTTCCCGTCGGCCACGGACTACGTCGCGCAGATGATCGAGATGATCCGCGTGCTGGAGCAAAAGGGCATCGCGTATCAGGCCGAGGACAGGTCGGTTTATTTTCGCCTGAGCAAATTCCCCGACTACGGGAAGCTCGCGCACTTGAACCTCGACGAACTGCGCCCCAGCGGGCGCGTCAGCAGCGACGAATACGAAAAGGAAAGCGTGGGCGACTTCGCGCTGTGGAAGGCGTGGGATGAGAACGATGGCGATGTGAGATGGGATTCCCCGTGGGGCCCGGGCCGTCCTGGCTGGCACATCGAGTGCAGCGCGATGGCCACCGCACTTCTCGGCCCGGAGATCGACATCCACTGCGGCGGCGTGGACAATATTTTCCCGCATCACGAGGCGGAGATCGCGCAGAGCGAATGTGTGACGGGGAAGAAGTTCGTCCGCTACTGGATGCACTGCGCGCATCTCATGGTGGAAGGGCAGAAGATGGCGAAGAGCGCGGGGAATTTCTACACGCTGCGCGACCTGCTGGAGAAGGGCTGGACCGGTCGCGAAATCCGGTACGCGCTAATCACGGTGAACTACCGGCTACCGCTGAACTTCACCTTCGACGGACTCGCAGGTGCCCGCAGCGCGCTGGGGCGCATCGATGAATGGGTGGCGCGGCTCACGGACCGTGCGGGGACTGCAATCCTGCCGGATGATTTGCCCGCGCAGTTTGCGAGTGGCATCGATGCGTTCTTCACCGACCTCGACGACGACCTGAACATCAGCGGCGCGATGGGCCGCGTGTTCGATCTCATCCGCGACACGAACCGCGCGCTGGATGCGGGTGAAGTCAGCCCCGGCATCGCTGCGGCAATTCTCGACGGGTGGAAACGGATCAATTCCGTGCTCAGCCTCGAACGCGAGGCGCACATGCCCTCACC
>JBEBGK010001109.1:0-1650 GCA_040081515.1 Chthoniobacteraceae bacterium | reverse complement strand
CGCCTACATCAGCTCCGGGACTTGGTCGCTGCTCGGCGTCGAACTCCACGAGCCGGATCTTTCGCCCCGGGCATTCGAGCTGAACCTCACCAACGAAGGCGGCGTGGACGGCACGTATCGGCTGCTGAAGAACATCATGGGCCTGTGGCTCGTGCAGGAGTGCCGCCGTTCTTTTGCAAAGCGTGGAAGCGCGAGCGACTACGCGGCACTCGTGCAGGCCGCGGAAAGCGCACCCGCCTTTCGCTCGCTCATCGATCCCGACGACGCCGGTTTTCTCAGCCCGACCGACATGCCGGAGGCGATCGCGCAGTTCTGTCGCGATACCGGACAACCGGTTCCGGGCACGGAAGGTGAATTCATCCGATGCATCCTCGAGAGCCTGGCGATAAAATACGCCACCGTGCTCAACTGGTTGAAAGAGATGACCGGCAGTTTCATCAGCGCCGTCAACATCGTCGGCGGCGGTTCGCGCAACCGGCTGCTCAATCAATTCACGGCCAACGCCTGCCTGCGCCCGGTGCTCGCAGGCCCAGTCGAGGCCACCGTGCTCGGAAACGTCCTCGTCCAGGCGCGAGCCTGCGGGGAATTGGACTCCCTCGCCGACATCCGCCGCGTCGCTCGGGAATCGAGTGACGTGGAAGAGATCCGCCCGGAACACGAATCATCGTGGATCGAGGCGCAGCAGCGGATGCGCCTGCTGGGATTCAGGCGCCGCACCGCGGGATAGCGGTGACACCGAGGCCGCCGGGAATTCTTCCCGCGCTCCGCATCACGGTGTTCCCCACTGACCCAGGCACACGTGCGAGCGCAGCTTGCAGCGGGCACCGCGCCGCGCGTAGCCTGCGCGAATGAAATCCCGGTTCCTCCTCCTCCCTCTCCTCGCCCTCGTTTTTCCCGCACATGCCCAGGAACCGAAGCCGCTGCGCGCAGGCATCATCGGCCTCGACACTTCGCATGTGATCGCATTCGCGACCACGCTGAACAAAGGCCCGAAGAATCCGGCCGACGCGGACAAGGTCGCGGGCGTAAAAGTGGTCGCCGCCTACCCGCAGGGCAGCAGGGACATCGAGAGCAGCACGAAGCGCGTGCCGGAATACACGGAGAAAGTGCGGGCGCTCGGCGTGGAGATCGTCGATTCCATCGAGGACCTCATGAAGCGGGTGGACGTCGTGTTTCTCGAAAGCAACGACGGACGCGTCCACCTCGAACAGGTGCGCCCGGTCCTCAAAGCGCGGAAGCCGGTGTTCATCGATAAGCCGATCGCAGGCTCGCTGGCGGACACCATCCGCATTCTCGACGAGGCAAAGAATGCCGGGGTGCCGCTGTTTTGCTCGTCCTCACTTCGTTTTGGAAAATCCACGCAGGCCGTGCGCGGCGGGAGCATCGGCAAGGTGAAATCCGCTGAGACGACCAGCCCCGCATCCCTCGAAAAGACGCATCCCGATCTCTTCTGGTACGGTGTGCACGGCTGCGAATCGCTCTTCACCGTGATGGGCACAGGATGCGTGAGCGTGAAGCGCGGCACCACGGCGGATGGCAAGATCGAGGTGACCGGCACATGGGAAGGTGGACGGACCGGCGTCTTTCGCGAGAGCAAGACGTACGGCGGCAAGGCGGTCGGCGAGAAAGGCGAGGCCGCGATTGGAACTT
>JBEBGK010001108.1:0-1650 GCA_040081515.1 Chthoniobacteraceae bacterium | reverse complement strand
TTCAAAGGCCGCTTCCATCTCGGCGAGCTTGTCGGCCAGCCACTTTGCGGACTCCGATTGCGGCGGCGCCGTGGGAGGCGGAGCCGGTGCGGGTGCTGGCGCAGGCTCCGGAGCCACCATCGGCGCCGGAGCCGTGGCGACCACCACCGGCGCTGGCGCGGACGGGATGGCCGCGGGCTCGGGTGTCGGCGAGTTTTTCTTCGGTGCGGGCCTGGCCGGTTTTGGCTTTGCGGTCGGGGCGGGTTCGTTCGCAGTCGTCGCGAGTTTCGGCTGGTTCGCCTGGGCGAGCGCCGCCCTTTCCGCGATCGAAAGCGTGTCGCCCTCCGGCCTGAGCGCGAAGAAGGCAGCAACGGCGGCGACCGCCGCGCCGGCAACGATTGCGATCCTGCGCACATTGCTTCGCGGCGACGCCGGCCCGGCGGCCTTGGAGACAGGCTCGACCAGAACAGGCTGCGCAACCGGGTGTGAAGGAGCCGCAACCGCGGCGGCTACGCGCACGGGTATCGCCGGCTTCGGCGAAGCGATCTGCGCGGCGAGCGCCCACGCGAAAAGCTCATCCGGCGTGAGGCTCCCGAAAATCGCCGGCACCGGCCCGGATGGATTTTTCGCCGCGCCCGTCAGTGTCGCGATCTCGCCATTCACCTCCCTCGGATCCGCGATGATGTCCGCGACGAGCACGCGCAGCGTGGCCCCGAAGCGCTGGCGGAAGGTCTCGACCGCCGGTTCGCGCCGCTCGCCCGCCACGATGCGCAGACGCGGGAGCAGCCTGTCGAATTCGTCACCCCGCCCTGCCGCCTTGTCCTCCTCGTGCAGGGTCTCGATGGCAAATTCCAGCAGCTCGAGCGCAAGCCGCCTCGCAAAAATTTCCGCCGGCGCACCCGCGGGCTCGGTCGGGTAGATTTCCTCCGCCCACTTCCGGTCGATCGTAATCAACGGCGTCGGCCACGGCTTCACGCCCGAGACGGCCAGCTCCGGCAGGCGCTTCAGCAGCCAGTCGCGCATCCGCACGGCACCGGGTTGATCCCGGCGGGGCGGTTCGCGTTCGATCCAGCGGGAAAAGCACGCCTCGGTCGCGTAGGTCGCCTTCGCCGCATTGCAGCCGACGCGCCGCCACCACGCATAGACCGGATACCAATAGCTCGCCGACAACTCCCGCATGGACTGGCCCGCGATGGCCGGCTCCGCCTGCGTCGCGACAGCCCAATGCCCGCTCCCTGCCGCGGGAGCGCCCACATCGGCGCTGGATTGCGAGTTCATAGGAATCGCGAACCTTTGGATGGCAGCACGGCCACACGAGGCGGTCGAGCACGAAAGTCACGCCCTGTCCGTCCTATCCCCGCTTCGCCGCCGGGCGTCAGCGCTCCACGGGGAGCCACTGCACCGCGTCGATGATGACGTGGCCGTCGGTACCCTCGTTGCCAATCTCCACCCAGCCTTCCGTCCCCGCCGCGAACTCGAATTCACCCAGCGTGTGGAACGGCCCGTCGCCTGTCGGCGGGAGCTTCTGATTGACGAGGATCCTCTGCTCCCCGCCGGCGTGGTGGATGATCACCGGCACGTTCGTCGCGCGATTCCACGATCCGGTGCGCGCGGTCGCGCCGGGCCAGGCGGCGGTGGTGTACCGCGGCGAGGTCGTGCTCGGCGGCGGGT
>JBEBGK010001107.1:0-1650 GCA_040081515.1 Chthoniobacteraceae bacterium | reverse complement strand
ACCACACCGTTCCCACGGCGGCGTTGGACTCCGCGGAACTGCTCAGTGAATGGGCGCAAAAGGGAATCGATGCCTCACGGCGTGCGGCGACGGCGCCGAAACGCCGGCGGAAACAGGGCTAGGCGGCCCGATCGCAATCGACCCTTTTCCACGGAGTCGAACCGAGTAGTCTCCCGCAATGCCTCCGAAGCCCCGGCGCCCTCTCCTCCTGCTGATGCTGGGAGCGATGCTCTGCGCGGTTCCGGCATCGGGCTGCTCGGTGCCGGTGTTTCGCTACGCGCTGGAGCACTGGACTGCGGCACCGTTCCAGGCATTCGTCTTTCATCGCGGCCCGTTCACGGAGGCGCAGCAGGCAGCGGTGCGCGATCTCCGTCCCGGCGGCCTCGCGGGAAAGCTGCACGCAAACATCGCCGTCCGCACCGTGGACCTCACTGAGGATCCACCGCCGGAATTGCTCGAACTCTTTCGCGAGACCGGTGGCGAACCGGTCCCCTGGCTCGTCGTGAAATTCCCCGCATCGAACCGGCGGAATGCGACCATCTGGTCCGGGCCGCTCGACGCGGCAGGCATCGCGCCGCTCCTCGATTCGCCAGCGCGGAGGAAGATCGTCCAGCGACTCACGGATGGCCAGAGCGCCGTGTGGGTGCTGCTCGAGAGCGGCGACGCGTCCAAGGACGCCGCCGCAGCGCGCCGGATCGAGGAGCGGCTGAAGTATCTCGAATCCGTCCTCGAGCTTCCGAAACTCGAGGCGCAGGATATCGCGAATGGCCTCGTGTCCGTCGGGCAGGAGGGATTGCGGCTGGAGTTTTCACTGCTCCGTCTCTCGCGCGTTGACGAGAGCGAGCGGGGGTTCATCCAGATGCTTCTCGGAGCGGAAGCGGATCTCGATGCGATGAAAGCGCCCATCGTATTTCCGGTCTTCGGCCAGGGCCGCGCGCTTTACGCGCTCGTCGGCGATGGCATCAAGGACGAGACCATCGAGAAGGCCGCGACATTTCTCATCGGCAAGTGCTCGTGCGAAGTGAAGGAGCAGAATCCCGGCATGGATCTGCTGCTCGCCGCGGACTGGAAGGCGATCGTCGAATCCCAGACCGCCGGCATCCCCGATCTCCCGACGATGGCGGAACTGACGAAGTCCACGCCGGAGACCGTGAGCATCTCCGCACCCGCGGACGACGGCCGTGTTGAGGGGCGTTCATACAGGCAATGGATCGCGATTGGCGTCGTGGCGTTGATCGCGCTGTCAGCGATCTCGCTCTTTTCCCGACGCCGGGAGTGATGCGATTGCACGCTGCCTTTCAGGCGGGAGAGCGAAGCAGGGCCGGGCGCGGGCGATGCTGCCCGCAAAACAGGGACTGCGGACAGGATTGTCCGCATTACGCCGGGCCGCCGCGGCAAGCGCCGCGCGATGCGCATCCGCTCGGGAAGTGGGGCAGGCGACCCGCCTGCCATGTCTCATTGGGCGACCCGCCCAAGGTTCCGGCGAGTCGCCGGAACAGACCGCCGCAGGCGGGGTCGCCCGCGCCACTCCGGCGGGGCACTACCTCCGCAGCGCGTGGATCAGCTCATCCACGTTGTCCAGCAGCGTCTGCATCGGGCTCTGGTGATAGCCGGCGTCGGCGGTCTGGCTGAGCGTGCTCACGGCGTTGC
>JBEBGK010001106.1:0-1651 GCA_040081515.1 Chthoniobacteraceae bacterium | reverse complement strand
ACCGCCCGCGAGCCGTCAGCCCGGCCTGCCCCGCATCCATTCCGGCCCTGCTGCCCGCGCGTCGGATGCGCCCCGTTCCCATTCCGGCCCGCGCGGTTCCCGGGACGGATCGAGCCAGCCCCGCCACGTCCGGCCCGGCCCCCGTTCGCGGAAGCCACCGGCCGGCGGAAGGCGCCTGCCATCAGCTCATTCGGCTCCACCCCGAGCGCCTCGCAAAACTGGCAGATTACATCCAGCCCCGGAGCCGACTCCTCCGCCTCCACCCGCTGCACGTAGCTCCGGTCCACGTCCGCCTTCTCCGCGAAAGCCTCCTGCGTGAGATCATCGCCGGTCCGGAGCCGGTTCAGATTCTGCCCGAAAATCTTTTGCCGGGAGGCTTGCACGCGCGCACCATGCCGGGCCTCGAAAAAAATGTGAGCCGCAGATTTGCGGCTTTTGTTGCTCACGGTTTTTCGCGTCGAAATGCCCCGGGTGGACCCGGTGGATGGAGCGAGGGACTGGAGCGAGGGACAGATAGCATGCTCGTCGGCGACCGCCGGCTTTCATGCTATCTGTCCGTTGTTCCCATTGTCGTGTGCTTTTGAGGAGTTCGTTCAATCTGTTTTGACAGTCGCTCATGTATTGCAAGAGAAGCGAACAACTGAGTAGCCCACACGAACGAAGGTTGTTCTTGCGGTTTTCGCCAAAAAGGCGCATTCGCTCCAAGCATGAGCTGCGAAAACCTCCACTCTCGCAGCCTACAGGGTCCTAGGAGATCCTTTTGTTACAGGAAACCGGGAACTTAGGCGCTTCTGCATCTCTCCTCAGTCAAACAAACAACACCCCCAAAAAAACATGAAATCACACCAAGCCACCAAATCCACGACCATCCGCGCATCCTTCATCGCGGCGACCCTGTTCGCTTCCAGCATCGCCGCCTTTGGCGCCGCTCAGCCGATCTCCGGCATTGATATCAGCGCCAAGAAAAATGGCGGACGCCCCCCAAATATGGCCGTCGGTGGCGGCCCCGGCGGACTGCCGATCCCCGACAATTTCTTCTTCACGGGCTTTAGCTCGGCGGCCCGCTTCGCAGCCCCCGAGGAACTCTTCGGCGAGGGCGCAATGGCCGGTGGGGCCGTGCTGACCATGCAGCGTTTCACCGAACCGGACTTCGGCATCAGCCTGCCTTTCTACGCCGTGGACGCCAAGATCCTGAGCCTCTCGGTGGCCAGTGAGACGCCCCTCTTCATCGACGCCACGCACTCCTACGACTGGCAGTATCTCGTCACCTCCACGGCGATGGGGACCATGAATCTGACCAACGAGACGGCGCTTGGCGGACGAATCACCGGTTCCTCGTTTGCCGTCTCTTATCACGTCGAGTTCACCCAGGTCGGCGGCACCGGCGGCCCGCTCGTCATCGCTGGCACCGACGTCTTCGCTTTTAGCGGCACCCCGGCCTGGAGCAACCAGTTCCCTGACGGCTCCACGCCTCCGGGGGGCACAAACTTTGTGCTCGGCTCCGATGGGGTCACGATTGATGGCGCAATCCTCGCCTCGGGCAGCGGCATCTTTAGGGAAACGCTGATTTAATCGCGCGACGCGCGGAATGATGAAACCAGAGGCAGTGTTGGAGCGTCCAAGAGGAGCATGAACCAACAAACCAGCTTCG
>JBEBGK010000186.1:0-6682 GCA_040081515.1 Chthoniobacteraceae bacterium | reverse complement strand
GCCGCCCCTGCGCGTCGAACATCAGGCCGTTCGACGCATGCGCCGCCGCGGCGCCACGGAAGACCGTCGTGCGCCCGCGACTGTCCATGCGGTTGATGTGCCGACCGTCGGTGAAATAGAGCGAACCGTCCTTCCACGCAGGTCCCTCCCCTGCCCCGATCTTCCCGTGGTCGCGAGCGACGGCACCCCGGGGAATCGGCGACGGGTGCTGCGCGCACGACACCAAAGCGACGGCTAGCGCGGACAGGACGATGCGGAGCATTCTCATCCAGCCCATGTAGGCGAGACACCCATCGTCCGCCAATGATCGAAAACTAGAAATAGACCGTTGATTCGATTCCGAACAGGCTCCGCTCGATGTCCGCGCCCTGCACGTTGGAATCGGTGCGCCGGAAGTGGTAATACAGCTCCAGATTCAAGCTGTCGAAAATCCGGTTTCCACCCATGCGATATCCGATCGCCGGCCTCACGAATGTCTCCGTGTCCCTCGCGCCACCGTCATACTTGCGGCGGATGACCGCGGCTTCCGCCCGCACGTAGAACTGGCGGGGCAGATCGTGCCGGGCATCCGCACCGAAGCGGAGCTCCTGGAAAGTGGAACCGCCAATGACAATCGAGGGCTGGTTCCGGATCCGGAATCCCACGTTCACCCGCGTGCCCTCGTCCGGCACCCAATTGACGATCACGGTTGCAACCGGAGTCACCCTGTCCGGCTTGGGGACCGGCGCCTCGAACTGGCGCAATTCCACCCCCACTCGTGTTTGCGCCCGCACTTTCCGCGTCGCCTGCCATGCCATCGAGGTGTAGCCCTGCACATAATCTTGCGACCCAAGCTGATCGCGATCGAAAAGGACGTGCCCCAGTTCCATGCCCGCGCCGAGCGCGGTCTTGACGGATGTCGCAGAGTCGAGGCCGGCATCGAGAATGTATTCGTCGCGGTCGGTCGCCTCGTTTCCCGATGTGACGCGACGCCAGATTCCTTCCGCGCGGAGCGTCGTCTTCGCGGTGAGGCCGTATTCGATCAAAGCGGACAATTCCGAGACCGTGGACGAGTCCTCAAGCGTGTTGTCGCCCCTCGCACCGAAAATATTCTCGTCGTACTCGCAGCGCACTGCGGATCTGAGGACGGGAGTGGCCCGGCCGATTTCGCCGGCAACGTGATGCAGTGTCGTCGATGTGCCCGCGCGGAGGAGCGTGTGAATCGTGGGGGCGTATTGGATTTCGACGTAATACTCGGTCCCGCGCGAGTCCAGCAGGCTCCCCGAGGGAGGAGCGCCGATGTCGAGCCGCAGGATGGGCCGCCATTCCATGATGGTTTCCGAGACGGCCAGGCGGCGTTCCGCGTTGGCGACGTTGTCCGTGTGCCACGTCGCGTTCTGGAGTCCCACGCTGACCTGAGCCAGCACCTCGCCGTCGCCCGGCGACCGCAAGGTAAATGCGGGATCGCTCCCTCTCACGGCGAGGTTCCTCACCGGATGCCGTTGCAGGGCGAGCGGAGTCTCTGGCGGACGCGCCCCCGCGCCCGCCCGCGAACCGGCTGCGGGGATCGCCTGCAAGGGCATCGGCCCGCCGGCCGTGGGAATGGCCTGGACCTCGTTGAAAACCGGCTGATGCGTCCGCGGAAGACGCGGCTGCGCCGGGAAGCGGGTTCGTATCGCGCCGACCGGGCCGAAGAGCGCCTGCGCGCCGGCACCCGCCTGAGGGGATTCCGCGGGCAGCGCGGCGGATTCAGGCAGCGGAAGCGGAGCCCCCGTGCGAAAGGAAGGGGCTCCCCGATCGGACGCGAACGCGGCTGAGAGGAGCATCAGGCAAGCGATGCTGCCGGGTGGACCTACCCTGAAGCGAAACTGCACGCGCCTTGTTTCCGTTTTTTCCAGACCGGGTCAATGGTCCAGCGGGCGCCGCATGCTTTTCGTTTGACACACCACACCACGCCCGCGACGACTCGTCCCCGTGGGAAACAGACACTCTTTTGTGCTTGGCGCATTCATCGCGTTGCTCGTGCTGTTCGCCGCAGGATGCTCGAGCCCGACGGGGCGGACGAAGGAACCTCCGTCGCGACCGGAGACACGAGGGGGCACGAATCCCGGCGGACAGTACAAGATCCAGCCCGGCGATCTGCTGGTGGTCACATTCGCCGGCGAACCTGATTACAATCAGCAGATCCGCGTGGACTGGGACGGCCGCATCAGCCTCGCCTTTCTCGGGCAGGGTGAGCGATCGGAGCTGAACGCCAGCGGCCTGAGCGCAGCGGAACTCGCCCGTCGCATCACGAATTACGCGAAGGAAAAGCAGATCCTCGTGAATCCCCGCAGCCAGGTGCTCGTCGCGGTATTCGCGGGACAGGCCTTCGTGCTCCTCGGGCAGGTGACCCAGCCGGGCCGTTACGCATTCCCTCGCGGGCTGCCGCCGAGGCTCGACCTCGAGGAGGCGATCGCGCTCGGCGGAGGCTACACCCGCCTCGCCCGGCAATCGCGCGTCCTCGTGAAACGCGGCACGAATGTTTACACCGTGGACCTGCGGAAGCTCTCCACCGAGTCCGGCCAGCCACGCTTCATCGTCCTCCCCGGCGACGTGATCACCGTTACCGAGAGATTGTTCTGAGATTCAGACGATCGCCCGGGGCGGAACCCGGTTCAGGAGGAAACCGGATGCCGGACGGCCTGCCGCCTCGATCAACTGGCTCGCGCGGCTCGCCGCCGCGACCGGAGTCCGTCCGGTCCCGACGATGAGGAAAATCGCGCCCGCTTGCTTCGCGAGGAGCAGGGTTTCGCTTGCGATATTCACCGGTGCGGAATCGATCACCACGCGATCGAATTTCCCGGCCGCCTCCGCAAGCAGCGAGCCGAGGGTGGCCCCGGAAAAGACGCCCGTGAGTTCCCGCGGAGCGATTCCCGCGGCGAGGACCGAAAGATTCTGCAATCCGGACGGAAGCACCGCCGCTTCGAGCCCGGCCGAGCCAGCGAGACATTCCGCCAGCCCGATGGTCTGTGGAGGAACGGAGAAAATCCGCCCGACGGCCGGCGTCCGGAGGTTCGCATCGATGAGCAGCGTCCTCGCCCCGCTCTGCGCGAGGGCAAGCGCGTAGCTCGCGGCGCAGAACGTGTTCCCCTGCCCCGGCGCGGGACTGCAAAAAAGGACAGCCGCCCTGTTTCCGCCGCCCGCCGCCATCGCCGCCGCGAAGCGGAATGCCTCCGCGGCCACGGAGCGAGGAGCCTGAACGCCGGGCAGTCGCTCTGCTTTCAATTTCAGTCCGCGCACGCATGGAATCGTGCCGATCGCCTGCACCCCGAGCACCCGTCCCGCGTCGTCCACGGTCTGGAGCGTGGGATTCAGAAGATATCTGCCTACGACACCGCCCAGGCCCAATGCCGTCCCTCCGAACAAGCCGAGCGCCACGAGCAGCAATCCATTCCGCCCCGCGGGCGACTCGGGCAGCGTCGGCGGTTCCACGACGTGGAGACGGATCGCATTCATGCCCTGGACGACCCCATTTTCCTTGAGCCGCTTCAGCACCGGCTCGAAGAGCGCGCGGTCGGATTCGACCTCGCGGCTCAGCGTGTTGTATTCCACCGCCTTCCGGTTCAGGTCGAGGGCCACCTGCTCCTGCTCGCGCAGCGTTCTCTCCGCTGCCTCGTGCCGCACCCTCGCGGCTTCGCAAGTCGCGCGCAGCGCATCGGCGGCATTCAGCACCGTCGCGTCCAGCGTCGCCTTCACCTGTTTGAATTCACGTGCGGCCTGCGCGTGCGCCGGATTCTCCGGGCCATATCGCTGCCGGAGCAGCGCAAAGGCCGCCTCCTTCTCGTTGGCAAAGCGACGGGCATCCAGCACCGATGGCGCATTCGCGATGGTGCCGATCCCCAGCAACCTGTCGGGCTCGCGCCCGATCGCATCGATCTGGGCGAGATCGGACTCGAGGGCAACCCGCTCGGTCTGCGCCTTCGCCGCGCGCAGATTCAGCTCCTTGAGGCGCTCGACGATGATGTTCTGTTTTTCGTCTAGGGACACAGCCTGGTTTTTTTCACGGTACTCCTGCAAGGCGCGCTCCGAGCTTTCCAGCTTCCGCTTCAGCCGTTCGGATTCGTCGATCAAGAACCTGTTTGCCTGCTCGAAGCCCTTCGCCTGCCGTTCGGCATCCTGCGCCGAATATTCCTCGATCAAGGAGCGCACCAGGGTCTGCGCCATCGCTGGATCAGCATGCCGGGCGGCGATGTCTATTAACCGCGTTCCCCTCCGTAACTTCACGGTGAGCCCGGCGGACAACGCATCGATCATGTCGCTCCGCGATACCGTCCGGCCCTGAAGTCTCTGGATCCACCCCGGGCGGAAGGCGCCAGGTTTCGTATCGAGGCCGTTCGCCTGGATCACCCGCCACATCAGGTTTCGGGTGCCCAGTTGCTGCTCGATTGTCTTGATGGTCTCGGGCTGCCGGAGATCGTCGGCGGAGGTTTCCTGGAGCGCAGTCACCCGTGGGCTCTCCTCCACCACCTGCACAGTCGCGCCAGCCTCGAACACGCCCGGGCGCATTGCGGCAAGCGCGATTCCGAGCAGCAGGCCCGCCACCATGAAACCGGCGATCCACCAGGCCCGGTGACGCAGGACGGAAGCCAACGCCCGGACATCGAACGCCGCGAACGCCGCGTCGTCGCGTCCCGGTGCGTGCTGCCCTCCGGGTTCATTGCCCGCACCGCCGGAGAACCGTGGCGTATCGGGGATTGGACGCGCCGCATTTGAATCCTGGCGTGGAGTGAAGCTGGACTGGTTGTGGAATCCGATCATCGCGTTTCGAAGTTCAGTTCATCGCTTTCGTCGTCCGTTCACGCCGCGCCCTTTCTGGAGACGAGGGTCAGGAACATGATCTGGAAATCCAGCCAAACGCTCCAGTTCTCCAGGTAATAGAGGTCGCACCGGATGCGCTCGACGAGATCGCTTTCACCACGGAGGCCGTTGACCGCCGCCCAGCCCGTCATGCCCGGCTTGCTCCAGTAACGCGCGCTGTAGTGCGGGATCTCGCCGCTCAATTTCTTCGAGTGATAGATCCGCTCCGGGCGCGGGCCGACGAGGCTCATCTGTCCCTTCAACACGTTCCAGAACTGCGGGGTTTCATCGATGTTCCACCTGCGGATGAACTGCCCGACCCTCAGCAATCGCGGGTCATCCTTCGGCGTGGACTGCCGGAGATTGTCGCTCTTGTCCGCGTCGTTTCGCATGCTGCGAATCTTGATCATGTCAAATGACACCCCGCCCCGGCCCACGCGCCGCTGCCGGTAGAAAATCGATCCCGGGGACTCCAGGTACACCAGCGTGCCGAAGACCGCGATGATCGGTGCCGAGAGAATCAGGCCGGTGATCGAACCGACGATGTCCACCGCGCGCTTGACGATCTGGTTCACCGGGCGATCGAGCGGCAGCCGTGAGATGCCGAGCACGGGGATGCCGCCGATCGGCTGCAGGCTCAGCCCGCTGAGCAGGATCTGGAAGTAGGAGGGAATCACCTTCAACTGCACGTGTTCCCTCTCGCACGTCGTCGCCAGCTCATCGATCTCGGCCATCGTCGCCGTGCGATCCGCCAGCATCACGACGTCGATGCACTTTCCGCGAAGCATGCTGACGATGTCCCGGTACGCCGCGATGTGCGGGATCTCGCCCGGCGGCTCCTGCTCGTAGTTTCCGCCGACCGGAGGCACGCAGCCGATCACCGCGTAGGCGCGGGACGGATCGCGCATCACGAATTTTGTGAGGCGCTCCGAGAGTTCATTCCAGCCTACGAAGAGGATCCGTTCGCGCAGATGCCGGGAGAATGTCTCCGACGCACCGATGCGGTTCAGCGCTGCACGCCAGCCCAGCAGGCACAGCAGCACACAGCCGGACGTCAGCGCCACATGGCCCGGTGGAAAAAGGGAACCTGAATTCGTCAGTTTCAGCGCGACCAGCACGCCGACGAACCACAGGAAACATCCCTGGATGATCAGGAAGGAAACCTGGCGGTAGCGAAGGAGCTGCGCCGGACGGTACATCCCTTGGTTCGCGATGAGGAACCAGAGCGCGACAGCGCCGGCGCCCAAGTACGGCAGATATTCCGCGACCATCGCCTCCGGCGAGAAGACGTTCATCCCGCGAAGATCCGGACGGAACCTCGCCCAGAATCCGATCAACAATCCCACCGCGATCATCAGTCCGTCACCGATGACGCTGGCGAAAGTGAACCGCCACGCAATCGCGCGGTTCACCTCGGCAGACTCCGTGACCTCGCGGGCACGCGACAGCGCCAACAGCTCTTCTGCGAGAGGACTCATGATTGGGTTTTCGGACAACGATGGATGCGCCTTTAGACTTAGCAGCTTCAGAGCCATCGCAGTGCGCGCGCCGCGCCCGCAGAGCGATCTCGTTCAAATCGCGACGGGGACGCGGAGAATCGCAGATTCGTGCGACAGATTTTTCATAACGAGTGCGAACGCCATCTCTGTCATATCTGCTCCTCTCGTTTCATCTCCACCCATGTCCGGTCCGCAGAGCCTCGTCGCGGCCGAAGAATGTGATAAAAAGGGAGTCCAACTGGAGAAGCAGAGAGGGCGTGAAAAGGTGGCGCGAACGTGTGGAACGGCGGCGCACAGGGAGCGGCGACATTCCTGTCGCCGTCCTCGCTCCTGCGCCGGAGGCGCACCATTCGAGGAAAGGCGGC
>JBEBGK010001105.1:0-1652 GCA_040081515.1 Chthoniobacteraceae bacterium | reverse complement strand
GCGTCCGGATCGTCGCGATGATCTCGGCCACCTTGCGTGAACCCGGCTGGTCGCCGCGCGAGATGCCCGCGATCGGATACACGCTGAACCCGAACTCCTTCGCGAAATAGCCGAAGGCATCGTGACTCGTCACCAGCTTGCGCCGGTCGCGCGGCAGCTCGGCGACCTTCGCCTTCACCCACGATTGCAGCCTGTCGAGCTTCGCCAGATATGCCGAGGCATTCGCGGCGAACGCAGCCTTGTCGTCCGGGCGCAGCCGGCCGAATTCATCCCGCACCATCCGCGTTGCCCGCGCGATGTTGCCGACGGTGTGCCACCAGTGCGGGTCTGCGTTTCCATGCGCATGGACAGCGGCGCCCGGCGCGAGCCGCAGCGCAGGAAGCCTGTCGCCCACTTGGAGGATGTTCGCCCGCCCCCCCGCGGCCTCGCGCAATCTGCCCACGTATCCCTCCATCTGCAGCGCGGAAAGAAGGACCAAGTCCGACGACGCCACCGCCTTCAGGTCCGCCGGCCTCGGCTCGAAATCATGCGGATCCACGCCCGGTTTCACATGCCCCGTCACCGCGACCTTTTCCCCGCCGACCTCCTGCGCGATCTCCGTGAGCACCGAGGAAAAGGACGACACCTTGAGCTTCTCCGCGCTCGCCGTCGCGACGACGGCGCACAGTGCCAGCGCAAGAATCCAGACGTTTCTCATGGGACGGGACGCTTATGGGATGCGCGATCAAATGCAAGTCCCCCGTTCCGGCGCGATGCGCGAGCGGCCGGGCGCAGCGCAAAATCACCGTTGGACTTCCCCGTCGCGGGCGAGGTATTTCCATGCCCATGATCTCCCGCCGTTCATTCCTGCAAACCTCCGCCACCGCCGCATCCGCCCTGACGATCGGCGCGCCATTTTTCGCGCAAAGCGCCCGGCCACGGCTCAAGCTCGGCTTCGACAATTTCGCCGTGCGGGCGATGGGCTGGAAGGCGGAGCAACTCCTCGATTACGCGGCGCAATTGAAGTGCGACACGCTTTTCATCAGCGACATCGATTCCTACGACTCGATCGAGGAGGCCGCGTTGCGAGAAGTCCGGAAAAAGGCGGACGGGCTCGGCATCGGGCTTTACGCGGGCGGCTGGAGCATCTGCCCGACGAGCGTGCGCTTCAAAAACAAGTGGGGCACGGCCGAGGAGCATCTGCGCACGGGCATCCGCATCGCAAAGACACTGGGCTCGCCGGTGTATCGCGTCGTGCTCGGCGCGTCGGATGATCGGAAGACGCCGGGCGGAATCCGCGCCCGGATCGCGGACACGGTGAAGGTGCTGAAGGCGTGCCGCTCCGCGGCTCTGGACGCAGGCGTGAAGGTGGCGGTGGAGAATCACTCGGGCGACATGCATTCGTGGGAACTGCGCGATCTGGTGGAGGAGGCGGGCACGGATTTCACCGGGGTGAACATCGATTCGGGCAATGCCGCCTGGACCCTCGAGGACCCGCACGACGTGCTCGAGAACCTCGGCAAGTACACCCTCTGCTCGAGCCTGCGCGATGACATGATCTGGGAGACGCCAGATGGCGCGAGCGTGCAGTGGACGGCGGCGGGCGATGGCTTGATCGACTGGAAGCAATTCGCCGCGCGCTGGGCGGAACTCTGCCCGGCGGTGCCGATCAT
>JBEBGK010000185.1:0-6685 GCA_040081515.1 Chthoniobacteraceae bacterium | reverse complement strand
TCCCCGCACTCCTCGGCGAGTCGAAGACCGGGCGCGAGAACTTCGTCGCTCACAATGGCGGCACGAAAGGTCCCTTTGGCCTGCGTGCCGGCACATGGAAATACATCACTCCCGGTGGCGCCGCGCCCCGGCAGAACGACGTTCCGCCAGGAAAGAACGCGGGTCGCCCTAAGCCGCCGGCCGCCGCCGGCGCGGCGCTGTTCGATCTCTCCGCCGACCTCGGTGAAACGAAAAACCTCGCGACCGAAAAGCCGGAGAAGGCGAATGAACTGAAACTTCTCCTCGAAAGCATACGCGGAGGAGTGTGACGCCACCCGCCTTCTGAAGAAAATGAAGACCGTTGTCCTTTTTCTCTGCGCTCTCGGCGCATCGCTGCCCGCGGCTGACAGCCCGCGCCGGAATGTCCTGTTCATCATGGCCGATGACTTGCGTCCCGAGCTGGCCACCTACGGCTCGCGGGCGCTCACGCCGAATCTCGACCGGCTTGCGAAACGGTCTTTGCAGTTTGACCACGCTTATTGCCAGCAGGCGGTGTGCAATCCATCGCGTTCGTCGATGCTCACCGGGCTGCGGCCGGATACGCTCGGGCTCTATGTAAACGGGACGCATTTTCGCGAGCTGAAGCCGGATGTGACCACGCTGCCGCTGTGGTTCAAGGAGCACGGCTATACGGCGCGATGCGTGGGGAAGATATTTCACAACTGGCACACGAAGGAGAAGGGCGACCCGCGTTCGTGGAGCGCACCGGAGTTCCTCCATTACGCGAATCACGGCGAGGATGACGCGCAGGTGAAAGGCGAACTTCCGCCGAATCTCGCGACGACCGTGACGGGATTCGGCTACCCGAAGAATGGCATCTGCGAACGTCGCGATGTGCCGGACGAGGCCTACTACGACGGACGCGTCGCTGCGGAGGCCGTGCGTGTGCTTGGTGAGGTGAAGGACCGGCCGTTCTTCCTCGCGGTGGGCTTCTGGAAGCCACACGCGCCATTCAATGCCCCGAAGAAATACTGGGACCTCTACGACCGGACCAAACTTCCGCCGCTCGATCCGCGCCGGCCGGAGGGCGCGCCGGAGATCGCATTTCACCAGAGCACGGAAGTCCTGGGGCCGGTGAAAAATCAGAAACAGCCCACGCCGGAACAGGCGGCGGAGATGCGCCATGGCTACTTCGCAAACATCGCGTATCTCGATGCGCAGATCGGCAAGGTGCTGGATGCGCTCGATCGGAGCGGTGTGGGGGATCGCACCATCGTCACGTTCGTGGGCGACCACGGCTACCACATTGGGGAGCACAGCCTGTGGGGGAAGATGTCGAATTTCGAGTTCGATGCGCACGTTCCGTTTTTCATTTCCGTGCCGGGATCGAGGCACCTTGGAAAGCGCACCGGCTCGCTCGCGGAACTGGTCGATCTTTTTCCGACGCTCGTCGATCTCTGTGGTCTGCCAAAGCCCGATGGCCTCGAGGGTGTGAGCCTGCGCCCGGTGCTCGAGGATCCAGATGCACGGCCGAAGTCCGCGGCGTTTTCTCAGCATCCGCGGCCCGCCTATTACGATCGCGAACCTTCCGGTCAGCCCGCGGCGATGGGATTCAGCGTACGCACCAAGCGCGTTCGATACACGGAATGGCGGGACTGGAAAAGCGGAGAAGTGATCGCGCGGGAACTTTACGATTCGGCGAAGGATCCCGCGGAGACGCGCAATGCGATCGACGTGCCGGACCTGCAACCCGCGCGTTGGGAAGCCGAGGCGCTCCTGAGATGGCAGTTCCCGACGGTCAGGCACTGAAGGGCCCCCGCCCTTGGCGTGACGGGAAAAAAAAGCGCAACCCGATGGGTTGCGCTGCGGTGGCTACTGGAACGCTATGGTAACAATGTAGTTTGTGTGGTGGCTTCCGGGCCTCCGCGCATGATGATTAAGCAGCGGGCGTGCCAGCGGTGGTCGCTGCGTGGAGATGCGGTTCATCCGGGCCGCGGTGCTGTTGGTGGTTGAGCGATGCTTCGATGCCGCTTAAGTGATGCGGTATGCGTCCCAGTTGGATCAAAGTCGTCATCGTTCTCGCGGGCCTGTGGCTTGTCGTTTGGGGCGGCGTCGAATTCGCGCGCCGAAGCAGGCCGACCCCGGAGGGGATCGTCTCCTTTGTGCAGGCGAATCCCCTCGATGGCCGGCAGCCGTCGGAGCGCACGAAACTGATCGACAAGGTCGCGTCGCAGGTGAACGGGCTGGAGTACGAGCAGCGGCGCGAACTCAACCAGCAGCGCAAGCTCGAGCCGTTCTGGAATTCCCTCACGGCGGAGGAGCGCAACCATTACCTCAACCAAGTGCTTCCCACGGGCTTCAAGCAGATGATGGAGAATTTCAACAGGATGGAGCCGGGGAAGCGGAAGCGGGTGGTGCAGAAGGCGGTGGAGGAGCTGCGTTCCCAAGACGGCGAGAAGCCCCCTCGCGACGTGGACGAGGCTCAACTGCGGAAGATCGTGGACCAAGGGCTGAAGGCTTTCTACAGCGACGCCACGATCGAGGCGAAGATGGATGCGCTGCCGTTTCTCGAGCAGCTGGAGCGTACCGTGAAATGGGGGCGATGAGGACGGTTGCCGGCAGATCGACCGCGTGGCGGTGCGAGTGGCCGTCGCATGGCTTCACGCTCATCGAGTTGCTCGTCGTCCTGGTGATCATCATCGTGCTTTCGGCGCTCGGGACCTCGGTCTGGCAGCGCGTCCAGCGGAGCTCGAGATCGGCGGCCTGCATGCAGAATCTCCGGCAGATCGGGGCCGGCCTCGCGAAGTACGTGGGTGAGCACGACGGCGTATTTCCCACACTCGAGATGGCGCGTGCGGGCAGGAACGAGGATGTGCCCGTGCTGGACACCGAGTTGCGAGGCTATGTCGCGGACGCGCGCGTCTTTGCCTGCCCGGATGATCGCAAGCGGCTCGCGGAGGCGACGGGCACGAGCTATCTGTGGAATCACCGTCTCAACGGGCAGCGGCTCGGCAGCTTGAGCGTGAGTTTCGTGAAAATGAACCCCATCGAGGATCCGGGGCGCATCATGGTGATGGGGGACAAGGAGGGCTTTCATCCGAATTTGGAGAACAAACTCAATGTCCTGTATGCCGATGGCCACGCTTCGCAGGAACTCACCTTCGTGGACGATACGGCGCGGAGATGAGCGAAGCG
This sequence comes from Chthoniobacteraceae bacterium, assembly GCA_040081515.1. Lineage (GTDB taxonomy): Bacteria > Verrucomicrobiota > Verrucomicrobiia > Chthoniobacterales > Chthoniobacteraceae > SXWH01. The sequence continues at coordinate 3,511 of JBEBGK010000185.1, read as the reverse complement.
ATCCGGCTCGATAATCTGAAGAAGGCGTTTGCGGGGAAGCCGGCGCTGCACGGCGTTTCGTTCTCCGTCGAGCGCGGGGAAATTTTCGGACTGCTCGGGCACAACGGCGCGGGCAAGAGCACCGCGCTGGGCATCCTCCTCGGGCAGGTGTTTCCCGACAGCGGCGAGGCGTTCGTCGGCGGCATCAGCGTGCAGCGTGAGCGGGCGCGGGCGCTGGCGAGGGTGGGCGCGATCTTCGAGGCGCCGCGGTTTTACGACTACCTCAGCGGCTGGCGGAATCTGGAGATCTTCACGAGCTACAGCGCGATCGTGTCGCGGAAGGAGATGCAGGACGCGGTGGAATTCGTCGGGCTCACGGCGCGCATTCACGACAAGGTCGGCGCCTATAGCCAGGGCATGCGTCAGCGGCTCGGCGTCGCGCAGGCGCTGCTGCCGGAGCCGGAACTCGTCCTGCTCGATGAGCCGACGAACGGCCTCGACCCCGAGGGCATCGCCGAGATGCGCGCGCTCATCCAGCGGCTGAATCGCGAGCGCGGCTTCACGGTGCTCTTCTGCTCACATCTTCTCAGCGAGGTCGAACAGCTCTGCGATCGCGTCGCCATTCTCAATCAGGGCCGCCTCATCTACACAGGCCGCTGGCACGAACTCGCACCGAAGGGCGCGCGCTTCCGCATCGATGCCGAGCCGTGGGAAAAAGCCGTCCTGCATCTGAATGGCGCGCCCGTCATCGAGCCCGGGCTCATTGAGCTTCCATTGGGCGCAGATATCGCGGACCTCGTGACGCGCCTCGTGCAGGCGGGGTTGAAAGTGCGCGCGGTCACACCGGAGAAACAAACGCTCGAGCAACTCTACCTGCGGGAGGTGCAGAAATGACTTGTGACGCATGGGAGCGCGGCTTGGGGAGCGCGGGCTTCCAGCCCGCTCTTTCCGGCATCCTGCCGGAAAGTTTGCGCGCATCCTGCGCAAGGCCTTGCGTGCCGTCTGTGCGTCCTTGGGCAGGATGCCCGCGCTCCCCATTCGCCCTTCGTCATTCGTCATCCGTGCTTTCGTCATGACTCTTTTCCTCCGCCAGTTCTCCGCCGAGTTGCTGAAGCTCTTCGCCCGCAAGCGCACTTGGATTGGTTTCGGTGCATTCGTCGGCCTGGAGATTCTCGTGCTCACGTTGCTGCAAACGGAAAAGGCGCAGAAGGGCTTCCGCAATTTCCTCGAAGGCAACGGCGCGATGTTCGAGGAGTACTTCGGCGGGCTCACGCTCGCCTTCAATGTGATGGCGCTCACCGTCGTCCTGCTCGGCGCGCTGTTTCTCGCGCTCGTCGCCGGCGACATCGTGAGCAAGGAAGTCGAGGACGGCACCATGCGCATGACGCTCTGCCGTCCCGTGAGCCGCGGTCGCGTGCTCGGTGTGAAATTCCTCGCCTCGCTGCTCTATTGCTTCGTGCTGGTGGCGTTCATCGGCTGCACCGCGCTGCTCACCGGCTATCTGTGGCGCGGGCTCGGCAGCCTTTGCGCCGTCATTCCCGAGGACCGGCTGCTGGCGTTGTTCCCACCGGGAGAAGGGCTCGTGCGCTACTTCAGCGTGCTGCCATTTTTTGCGCTCAGCCTCTGCTCCATCGTGTCGCTCGCCTTCATGTTCTCGTGCTGCAACATGAAGCCCGCCGCGGCGACCGTCGTGACCATGACGGTCTTCCTCGTGGATCGCATCCTATACTTCTGGCCGCAGTTCGTGTCCTACAAGCCATGGTTCATGACCACCCATATGGTCACGTGGGTGAATGTCTTCCGCAGCCCCGTGCCTTGGGCGAAGATGGCGGAGGATTACCTCTATCTCATGGGGCTGAATGCGACATTCTTCCTCGTGGGGTGGACGATTTTTCTGAGGCGGGATTTCAAGTCCTAATCCGCCGGGTCGCTGCTGTGACGCAGCGCGGTGCTCGCTCCTTGCCACTTTCCGGGTGAATCCCTACGCAGGTCCCAATCCTCTCCGCATGAATCTCACCCGCGCCTCGCTCCAACGACCCATCACGGTCCTGGTCGCGGTGCTGGCGGTGTGCCTTGGCGGGTGGATGGCGATTCAGCGGATGGCGCGCGATGTGTTCCCGCCGCTTGGGATACCGACGATCTATGTGGCTCAGCCGTTCGGCGGAATGGACCCCGCGCAGATGGAGGGCTTCCTCACGTACTACTACGAGTATCACTTTCTCTACATCACGGGCATCGAGCATGTGGAGTCGAAGTCCATCCAGGGCGCGTCGCTGATGAAGCTGCAATTCCATCCCGGCACCGACATGTCGGCGGCGATGGCGGAGACGGGGGCGTACGTGAATCGTGCGCGCGCCTTCATGCCGCCGGGGACGCCGGGGCCGTTCATCACGCGGTTCGATGCGGGAAGCGTGCCGGTGGGGCAGCTTGTGTTCTCGACGGAGAATCCCGCGCGCACCGTGGGCCAGATGCAGGACGCGGCGCTGAACATGGTGCGTCCGCTTTTCGCCACGCTGCCGGGCGTGAGTGCTCCGCCGCCGTTCGGTGGAGGCGCGCGCACGATCGCGATCAATGTGAAGCCGGACCGTCTCCGCGCGCTTGGGATTTCCGCGGATGAAATCGCGCAGGCCATCGCGCAGGCGAACCTCATCAGCCCCAGCGGCAACATCCAACTCGGGGACCAGTATCCCATCGTGCCGGTGAACGCGGTGGTGAAGAACATCAAGGACCTCGAAGCCGTGCCGCTCCGCGTGACGCCTGCCGGCTCGGTGTTCGTGCGAGACGTGGCGACGGTGGACGACCAGAGCGACATCGTGACCAGCTACGCACTCGTGAATGGCCGGCGCACCGTTTACATGCCGGTGACCAAGCGCGCCGATGCCTCCACGCTGACGGTCGTCGATCTGGTGAAGGCGAACCTTCCGAAGTTCAAGGCCGCCGTGCCGGATGACGTGAACGTGACTTTCGAGTTTGATCAGACGCCCGTGGTGACGCGCGCGATCGGCGACCTCGTGAAGGAAGGAGCGCTCGGTGCGGTGCTGACGGGATTGATGGTGCTCCTGTTTCTTAACAGCGTGCGCAGCGCGATCATCGTGGTGCTCAATATCCCGATCGCGCTGCTCGCCGCGACGTTTGCGCTGTGGCTCACCGGGCAGAGCATCCACCTCATGACGCTGGGCGGGCTCGCGCTCGCCGTCGGCATTCTCGTCGATGAGGCCACGGTCGCCTTGGAGAACATCCACGCGCATCTGCATCGCGGGGCATCGCTCGCTCGCGCCGCGTACGATGCGACCGTCGAGACTGCCGTCCCGCGGTTGCTCGCGATGCTCTGCGTGCTCGCGGTGTTCACGCCCGCATTCTTCATGGTCGGTGCGGCGCGTGCGCTCTTCGCGCCACTCGCGATGGCCGTCGGCTTCGCGATGATTGCATCTTACATCCTGAGTTCGACCCTGGTGCCGATCCTGAGCGTGTGGTTGATGCGGCGTGGTGGGACAGCCGTCCCGGCTGTCGGAGTGGGGCAGGCGTCCTCGCC
>JBEBGK010001104.1:0-1653 GCA_040081515.1 Chthoniobacteraceae bacterium | reverse complement strand
GGCCGAGCAGCGTCACGTTGCGTGCGGTGTTCGACGACTGATCGCGAAGCCAGCCGTGGAGCCGCGTGTAGAGGTCGCGCTTCGGCAGCGGCGGAAATGCGGCCGGTGTTCCCCGCGCGACCTTGTCGCCGGGCTTGTCGTATTGGCCGCGGACCATCACGAAAGAATCCCGCAACGTCGGCATGTCCGCCATCACAAGGGTCGCGGGGATGACTTCATCGAGCGCTTTCTTTTGCGACTCGAGCGCCAGCTTCTCCGCGCGCGTGCCGTCCACGATGCTGCGCGCTCCCTGGTATTCATTTTCGAGCCACCAGTCCTTCACACGCTTCATGTCTTTCTCGGGCCACTCGGCGGGCTTCTTGCCGCGCACCAGCGTCTGAAGATCGTTCGGGAGTTCCGCCACACGTTTGCCCTGATTTTTCTGAACCCACACCTGCCACGACCACTGCGGATCCTTCGCCGGCTCCACGCGTGAACTCATCGTGAGCCGATCCCAATACACCGTGCCGCCAAACTGCGTGAACGCGTAGCCCGTCACCTTCATCCCCGGCTTCAGTCCGAGACGATCGGCGGCGACTTCGATCTTCACCCACTCGCCCGCCTTCGGCAGCTCGCCCATCGACACCTTTTCCGGCGTGCGCACTTTGCCGAAAGGAATCGCGCCTTCCTGACCCCACACCGCCCGGTGATTCCAGTCCGCCGTGTGAAACTGGATCATCACCGCTTTGGGCGCGTCCTCCGGATCGATGTAACAGTGCACGGAGATTTTTCCGTTCGGCAGGATGTTGAAAGTCGCACCACCGGCGAAATAATCCTGCGCCACGCCCTCAGCCTTGCGCTTCAGCGCGCGGTCGCCGCTGAACACCGGGCCCTGATCCTTTTTGACAAACTCGGTGGGCGCCCCGGCGGTATCCACCTTCACGCCGGCGGGGAATGCATCCTCAAACCACACGTCCTCGCTCGTCTGCACGGGAGGCGGCGGGGTCTGCGCAGCCGGATCCCGGTAGTCGAGCTTCGCGATGGCATCGCGGATTTTTCCCTGCGACTCCGCGATCCGCTTGTCGAGGTCGGCGAGTTTCCGCTGCTGCTCGTCCGTCGTGAGCCGCAAGGTCGGCGGCGGGAGCAGGATGTTTCCGTCCATCGCCGGGTCCGCGGCGGAATTGAAGAACGCGTAGAGTGAATAGAACTCCTTCTGCGTGATCGGATCAAACTTATGGTCGTGACAAACGGCGCACCCCGCGGTGAGTCCCATCCACACTTCGACCGCGCTCGCCGTGCGATCCACGGCATAGCGGAAGACGAACTCCTCATTGATGCTCCCGCCCTCGCTCGTGGTCACGTTGCAGCGATTGAAACCCGACGCGATCTGCTGTTCGCGCGTGGGGTTTGGCATCAGATCTCCCGCGAGTTGCCAGCGCGTGAAATCGTCGAAGTGCAGGTTGTCATTGAACGCCTTCACCACCCAGTCGCGGTAGGGCCACATCGATCGTTCGTTGTCCAGATGCAGGCCATGCGTGTCGCCGTAGCGCGCGAGGTCGAGCCAGTAGCGCGCCATGTGCTCGCCGTAGCGCGGCGACTTCAGGAGCCGATCGACCAGGCGCTCATAGGCGTCCGGCGAAGGGTCGGCGAGAAACGCATCCACCTCCGCCACCG
>JBEBGK010001103.1:0-1658 GCA_040081515.1 Chthoniobacteraceae bacterium | reverse complement strand
GCGAAAAATGCATCCGCATTCTTCCGGTGCTTGTCCTTCTTCGCCAGCGTCTGAGGCGTCGGCACGATGGAGGCCACCGGGAGCGGCTGCTCCGGCGCCGGGCTCTGCCCGCGGACGAACGGCGCGATCGCCATCGCGAGGGCGAACCCCAGCAGCCGCCACCGGAAGGAGGCGGCCCGATCTCTGAGAGCCGGGCGCTGGAGTAACCGTCGCATCAAGATTGCCCGCCTCCTCCCGTCGGTGGCTACTTGGAAACGCCGAGCTGGACGCACGCGGCTTCCTTCGTCGAGCGGACGAAGACGCGTCCATTGCTCAGCACGGGCGTCGTCCAGCATTTGCCTTCGAGGACCTTGAAGCGTCCGAGTTCCGTGTAGCCATCGGGCGAGGCGGTGATGCCGACGAGTTCGCCGGCATCGCTCAACGCGAGCAGTCCGCCGCCCGCCGTGAGCACGACGTGGCCGGGGCCGAAGCCTTCCTTCTCCCATTTCACCTCGCCGTCGGGCAGCTTCACGGCTTTCACCGGGCCTTTGCCGTATTCCTTGAACTGGAACATCCCGTAGAGATGGCCGTTGAAAAGGACGGGCGTGCTCCAGTGGTTCGCGAGGGGCCTTTGCGGGACGCGCATGACCTGCTCCGCCTTCCACTCGCTGCCAGACTTGCTGATCTTGAATCCCGCCGCGCCGACATTGTAGCCCGCGCTGCAATAGACGTAGTCACCCGCGACGACGGGGCTCGCAGCGGTGCTGACGTTGAACGGAAAATCCGCGTGCCAGAGCTGCTTCAGCGTCTTCGGGTCGAGCGACGTGAGCCCGCTCTTCATGAAAAAGATAATCTGCCGCTGGCCGAGAATCGTCGCGGCGATCGGCGTGGCGTGCGTCATCGTGTCGTCTCCCGCCTTTGCGATCACGGCTCCGGTGAGCGGGATCAGGGCGAGGTATGTCTGCCCGGGGCCGCCACCGGTGACGTAGAGCACGCCGCCCTCGAGCAAGGGGCTCGCGGCATTCGACCACGAGATGTTCCTGCCCGCGTGTTCCTTGATCAGGTCGCGCTTCCAGACCGGCTTGCCGGTGACTGCGTCGAATGCGCTGAGCACGAGGTCGCTGTGCATCGCGACGACCAGTTTGCCCGCAAGCGTCGGCGAGCTGCGCGGACCGTCGCCGCCCTTGTTGTCATTCGTGCCCGCGTCGCCGCCTCCCTGGTATTTCGCCGGGCCGAGATTGGCGGTCCATTTTTCCTTGCCGGTCGCGGCTTCGCGCGCGACGAGCACTTCATCCGAGCCCTTGCCCTCGATGGCGAAGCACCACGCCCCGCTCACGATGAACGAGCTGAACCCGGTCCCTGCCGGCACCTTCCAGAGCACCTTCGGAGCGGCGGGCCATTTCGCCGGGAGCGACTCGGGTGTGGAACCGTCGCCGTTCGGTCCCCGGTACTGGGGCCAGTCGGCGGCGGTGGCGGAGAGGGTGAGTGCTGCGAGCGGGATGAATGCGCGGAGTTTCATAAGAGGGCGTGGTTCGTAGTTGGTCCACCGTCCGAAGTCAAAGCAGCCGGAGGCGGGATTCTTAGCCCAAGTTCCGCAGTTCGCGCCATGGCGGAAAAATCTTTCCCTTTAGCCGCGGCGCGGCGGGGTGGTGTCGCCTCTGTGGGGAGGTTGTTTTGGG
>JBEBGK010001102.1:0-1661 GCA_040081515.1 Chthoniobacteraceae bacterium | reverse complement strand
GATGGTGAAGGACGAGATCATCCGGCATTTCGGCACGGCGTCGGAGCACGTGCATGTGATCCATACTGGCGTCCCGGCGTCGGTTGCGGATCCGGGGGCGCGCGGGGAGGCCAGGAAGGAGCTGGGGATTTCGGAGGGTGAACTCATGGTTTTCTTCGCGGGATCCGGCTGGGCGCGAAAGGGGCTGCGCTATGCGATCGAGGCCGTGAACGCGCTCAAGATTCCTGCGGCACTGGTGGTGGCGGGGAAGGGGGAGTCGCGCGGGTTGCCCGCGTCGAAGCGGGTGAAATTCCTCGGTCCGCTCGCGCAGACGCGCATGCGCAGGATGTTCGCGGCGGCGGATGTGTTCGTGCTGCCCACGCTTTACGATCCGTTTTCCAATGCGTGCCTCGAGGCGCTCGCAGCCGGCCTCCCGGTGATCACGACCTCGGCGAATGGTTTCGCCGAAATCATCGAGCGCGGCGTGGAGGGCGAGGTGGTGGAGCCTGGCGATTCGAAGGCGATCACCGTCGCGCTCGAAAAGTGGTCCGACCCGAAGCGGCGGGACGACATCCGCGCGCGGCTGATCGAGAATGCCAAGAAACATTCCGTGGAGCACAACCTCGCGCGAACGCTCGAAGTGATCACGGCCGCCGTGACACCCACGGGCGCCTGACCCCGGATTGCGCGGAGGGTTCACCACGGATGGGAATCCAGCGTGCGCATCATCTCCGAGAAATCCGCGTTATCCGTGGTCAAGTCTCCGTGTCATCCGCGGATTGATGCGTCCTCGTTACCGCTGCTTCCCTTGCCGTTTTCCCGGGGACCGCTAAGAAGCGCGGTCCCTGCCGGGTTGACCCCCCGCCTGCGGAGAACGACATTACCACGCTTGAAGACCATTTTTCCCATCTGCGCCCTGGCGCTCGCAATCGCGGCCGCGGGCTGCAAACCCGTGGGCGTGCGCGTGTACGATGCGCCGAGGGACAAGCCTTTCGTCCCGTCGACTGAGAACCCGCCGGAGGAAAAGACCGCCGCTGCGCCCGAGCAGGAGGTGTGGCGTCCCGCGCTCTCGTGGACGCTCCCGCCCGGCTGGAAGGATCTCGGGCCCGACCCGGCGAATGTCGGGCGTTTCTCGGCGGGCACCGCGAATGTCGCCATCACCGCGCTCACTTCCATGGAGGGCAAGGAAACGCTGCTCGTGAACATGTGGCGCCAGGTGCGCGGTCAGCCCCCACTCGAGGAGGCCGAGTCGGCGAAGATGCTCCAGAACGTTCCAATCGGGAGCGCGACCGGCATGATGTTCGAGGTCTCGGACACCGAGGCGGAAAAACCGACGCGCTTCGTGGTCGCATTCGTTCACAGGCCGGAAGGAAGTCTCTTCTTCAAAATCCAGGGCGCGGACAGCGAGGTCGCCGGGCAGAAGGCGGCGTTCCTCGAGTTTCTGAAATCGATCCAGTTCACCGGTGGCGCAGCCGCCGCGCCCGCGCCGAAGCCCGCCGCCGAAGGTCCGGCATGGCCCGGCCATGCCCCCGCTGAATGGACACCCGTCGCGCCCGGGCCGATGCAGCACGCGAAATTCACCGTCCCCGGCAAGGACAGCGCGCAGACCGTGCCCAGCGTCTATCTGATCAAGATAGTCGACGGCAAGGTCACCAAGTTCTGATACGAGAACATGGGCAGAC
>JBEBGK010001101.1:0-1661 GCA_040081515.1 Chthoniobacteraceae bacterium | reverse complement strand
TTCCAAAAGCGACCCATCGGGCGAACGAAGCATCCCCGCCGCCATTCGTCAGCAATTCCGGCTGGATGCCGCTCGCACGATAGCGGTCGTTTTCCCCGTCGCTGTCGTCGCTCTTCGGGATTTCAAAAGTGAACCTGTTGCCGGAGGAGGGACCGGGACTCCATCCCTGTGCGGTATCGTCTTCCTCGAAATGCGCGAGCGCGGCGTCCCAATCCGGCGGTGCTCCGTCTGCCGATTCGGGGAAGGCCGTGATGCGGACCATCGCGGGTGCCCACTGCTGCAGCGTGCGCCGCAGGATGAAATGCGCCGGGGCGGGCCATTCGCTGACACCGTCCGCCTCGGAGCCGGCGCCCCCGGTCAAACTGCCCGAAGCCGAACCAAAACCGGGAGTGATCGCCGCAGCCCGTGAGTTGGGTCTCCACACGGAACTGCCGCGCGGGACCGCAACCGCAACGCCATCGCGCACGTCGTGAATCCATTCGCGATCGCGCGCCGGGAGCAGCATCTCGAACCGCAGTTCGCGAAGGGGGCGTCCATCGCCGGACAGATCGACGATCCGGACGCGACCGCTGCGATCCTCGACACCAAGGTATCTGCCCGCGAGGTGCGCCGTCCACCATGCGAAGCCCGCGCACGCGAGCGGAAATGCGACCCATGTCCAGCGGCGGCGGCGCAGCCAGCCAAGTGCGAACCAATCCGCCGGTCCCGCGACGATGAGCAGGGCGCCGAGCACGAGGGCGACGACGCCGAGCGGCATCTGGCGGGGCGCGCCGGGCGTCAGCGCATTGAAGCCGGCTGCCGCGCTCCAGATCGAAGAGAGTTCGATTTCGTCCGGACCGCGCCAGCCCTGGTTGCCGCGGAGAAAATCCTTCGACCAGCTCCCGGTTCGCGCGACTTCGCGCTGCTCGGATTCGCGGAGTTTCCACAGCCATGCGACGGCGGCACGCCATTCGTTGCGCTCGAAGGCCTTCGGATTCGAACCCGCATCCGTCGTCACAAAGGCGCGCCCGATCCCGGGACGCAGGAGAAGCGGAACCTTCCCGATGCCGGGGCCCGCGCCATCGCGCGTGAGCGAGCCGTTTGGCTCCAAGGCGAACCGGAAGGCCGGGACTTCCGATGCGCCGAGCCGGTTCAGGAAGGCGACATGGCGCTCGTCGAGCTTCGCATCCGTGCAGATTCCCACGCTGCCGCCGGCTTCCGCCCAGCGCGCGAGCGCCGTGAGTTGCTTTTCGTTCGTTGCGGCGAAGGCGGGTCCATCGAGCATCACGACGTCGTACGCGCAGAGACCGGTCGGGTGCACCGGCAGGGTGCTGCTTGCGATGGGCGCGAGGTGGGTGGTGAAGCTCAGCCAGCTCGCTGCGTCGAGCGCGGGCCGCAGGGATTCGAATCTCAGGCTCGTCTCGCGGGCATGGTCCAGCTCGGTGAGGCGGCGCTCGGTGCGCGCGACGCCGAGGACCACGTCGGCGCCGATGCCGTGAATCCCGATGCGCTGTTCACCGAGTTCCTTCGTCCCCTCGGAGCCGAGCCATCGCAGGCGCGCAGCGATGCCGTCGCCGAAGAGCACGCCGTTCGGCACCACCACGGTGCAGCCTCTGGGCGGCCGCGCGGGCAAGTCGTCGACGGCGACCGGCCGCTGCGCCACGGCACCGGCCATCACGAAC
>JBEBGK010001100.1:0-1662 GCA_040081515.1 Chthoniobacteraceae bacterium | reverse complement strand
CCTCGGCGGCGCGGCCCGCGTGGCGGAGTTTCTCGAAGCAGAGGCCCATCGGGTAAATCACGGGCCACTGCCACTCGGGCTCCTCGCCCAGCCGGGCGATGGACTGGAAAATCGTCAGGGCGCTCATGGCGTCGCCTTTTTGGTAGTAGGAATTGGCGAATTCATTCCCGGCTTTCTTCTTCCAGTAGATCCACTTCTCCGGCGTCATCTCCTTGCGCCCGTCCTCGAGGCGCAGCAGCGCGAGCACGGCGTCGAATGCCTCGTTGTGGCGGCCTTGTTCGCGGAGGGCGCTCGCGAGCAGGTAACGACATTCGGCGGCGGATTCATCCTCGGGGTACGCCTGGAGAAAGGCCTCCGCCGCAGTGATCGCTTTCGCGGTCTCGTCGTTCAGGATGAGGCAGTGCGTGAGCCGGAATTTCGTCCGGGCCATCTCCGGGGCCGGCATCTCGAGACGGGACAGCAGATCGTAATACTTGTGCGCCTTCTTGAAGTCGCCGGTCTGGAAAGATGTCTCCGCGATTTCCCACTGCGCGCGCCGGGCCAGCGCCCGGTATCCCTCGAGATCCTTCGCGCCGAATTTCAGCGCCGAATTGAGCACGGTGTAAAAGCGCGCGACGGCGAGCTTTGGCACACCCGCCCGGCGGTACAGCAGGCCGACGCGGAAAATGATCTCGGGCGTATCCGGCTCGTTGAGGTAGATCGCCGTCATCTTTTCGTACACGGCGATTGCCCGGGAGAATTGCCCCTTTTGCTCGTAGTCCTCCGCGAGGCTGCGGAATGCGGCCTTCTTCGCAATGTCCGGCGCGTCCACTGCCGCGACGAGACCGAGGAAATGATCCGCCAGCGGCCATTTGTCCTCGTCCGCGGCCTTGCGGGCGAGTTTCGCGTAGCCGGCGATCTCGGTCACTGCCTCCGGGGACGCGGTGGCCGGGGGAGCCACGGCGGCCGCTTCCTCCGAATACGCGGGAAGCGTGGCGACAAACAGGGCGGCGCCGAGGAGCGGCTTCCAAAGGCGGGCGGGCATGGAAATCAGGGCTTCTGAATGTAGGTCGCCTTGCTTCGTGGCAGTTCGCTGGGGCGCGCGGGCTGGAAGATGGGATCAAATAGAAAAAGCCGCGTGCCGCGCTGGGGATTATTGCCCCCGTCCTTGTCGCGGAAGAACCCGAGCACCGCATCGGGAGTCCGGCCGAGGTCGGGCTGGGGCAGGGGAAGCTCATCCTTCTTCCCCACGGTATGGGTCTCGTTCTCCGGGGCGGCATCCGGCGGCTCCTCCTGGGCCGCAGGCTTGGGCGGGACCGGCTTCTCCGTCCCCTTCGCGGCCGCCGGCAGGGGCGGAGCGAGGCGCTTGGAGAAGGCCGCGGGCTTCTGCTCGATCCGCATCGGGATCGGGCCGCCGGTCGCGAGATAGCCTTCCGGGCGAAAAATGCGAGGGTAAGTGCCTGACTCCCGGAATGTTCTGCGCGGGACGACGGTTTCCCCTGCGGTAGCGACCGTGATGGCTGCCAGAACGGTGGCCGCGAGGCACCCTTTGGCGATAGGCTGTTTCATGTGCGTCCTCAGAGCAGGTACGCTGCCAATCCGAAAAACGAAAAGCTCCCCCGGTTTGTGACCGGGGGAGCTTTTGTGAATCAGTGAACGAGCGATTACTGGAGCAGCCGCAGG
>JBEBGK010001099.1:0-1663 GCA_040081515.1 Chthoniobacteraceae bacterium | reverse complement strand
GGCCGGGCGGCAGGTGCAAGGCGCTCGTCAGGCGCCCGATGCCGTCCGGTTCCGTGCCCGGCTCGCGGTCGAAGATCACGCTCAACGTCCCCAGCCACTCGCGAGCCGATAGCCGCGCCAGTCGTGTGTAGTCGAAGGCGCGCCGCGCAAGGGGATCAAAACGATTGATCAGCTCGAGGTCGCCTCGCGTCCGCGCATCGGCCCTGACCTCCGCTGGAAACGAGCGCACGAGCAATGCCGCCGTGACGACGAATGCGCACGCTTCCGTTGTCACAATCCCCACCGATGTCGCCGTCAGCCGAGCCGCAGCCCATCCCGCTGCGAGTGCGACTGCCAGGGCTCCAGCCCAGGGGACGAGCCGTGAAGCTGGCGCCATCCACTCCGGCTGCGTGAAGGTTGGGAAGGCAGCGGCGAGGGGCGCGCTTCCCTGCACGGCTTCCAGAATCCTCGAGAACCCGTGCGGTTCGCTGTACAACAGGAACTGTCGGGAACCGACTGCGCCACCAACGCCGACGAGCACGCTCATCACCCCGCACGTCACCCACGTGGCCCTCGCGACTCGTCCACGGAGTCGGTCAAGGCCCAGGGCGATAGCCGGCACGAACAGCGGTGCGAGGGGCACCAGGAACCGCGCGGGCGCGCTGGAACCACCCCACCACATATACAGACGCGCCGTGCTGATCGTGAAGGCGAGGATCACCGACACGCACGCAATCGCGGCCGCACGCCACCGCCTGTCTCGGGCCAGCAACCAGAACCCCGGCAGTGCCAGCGCATACGCTGGCGCGTAGACCAGGAACCCGAACTTCTGGTCGAAGAGCAACCCGAACAGGCTTCGCGGCACGTTCTCCATCCGGACAAACTGGGTGGTGTAGTTGCCGTACGGCGCTTGCGGATCAATGCTGCCGTAAATCATGTAGAACGACGCGAGCCACGCCACCCCGCTGACACCGATCGGCACCAGCAGGGCGAGCGCCGCGCGCCAGCGCTCGCGCAAGCGCCACAACAGAAACAGCGTGGCACCAGCCAGGAGGACGCTGAACTTCGTGTGCAGCCACGGCAGCCAGGCGAGACAGGTGCCGCGCCACGCCCACGCGCTCAGCGGTGTGCCGAAGCCCTGTGCCAGAAAGAGTGACACCCCGACCGAGAGCAACCCGCCGAAGATGCTGAGCGGAGCGAACGCTGCTACGTTGTCGGGGCACTCGACGGCGATCTCGTACGGTCCGCCGCTCGCACAGGTTCCGCCGAGCGCCATGACCGTTATGGTCACCTGAAACAGCAGCGAAAAGCTCAACGAGAACAGAAACCACGACCCCGCTGAACCGACGATTCTTACGAGCGGGGACTTGCGCCACGGTGCGAACATGGTGCAACTGTAGTGTGGAGCGGTGCCCGCAACGCGACCTCCGCTCACTGTTCTTGAGGGCCGGTTCATCCGCCTTGAGCCGCTGCGCGATAGCGACCTTCCGGAGCTGTATCGCGCGGTCGGTTCGCGGGAGGTTTTCGCGGGCGGTTGGGGCGGCGGACCGGCCGGTCACTGCGCGAGCGAGCCTGAGTTCGTCGACTTCGCTCGGGGCTATCTCGCATGGCAGACCGGCAACGTCTATGGCGTGCGACTTGCCAACGGCCCGGATGCCTCGAAACTCATCGGCACCTCCACTCT
>JBEBGK010000184.1:0-6725 GCA_040081515.1 Chthoniobacteraceae bacterium | reverse complement strand
AAGACCTGATCCAGTTCGTCATCGATCGCCTGCCCCTCGGACTCCTGGCCGCGGCCCTGCACAATGGCCAGAGCGGCCCGGTCGCGTGGTCGGCGGTGACGCTGCCGCATTGCTTCAATGGGCGCGATGCGGTGGATCCGGATGTGCGCTACTACCAAGGGCCGGGCTGGTATCGGACGCGGCTGAAGATCGCGAATCCATATCCGGGCGGGCGCACGCTGTTGCATTTCGACGGCGCGGGGCAGAAGTCGCAGGTGTTCGTTTATACCGAGAAAGTTGGCGAGCATGTGGGCGGCTACGACGAGTGGGATGTGGACATCACGGACGCGGCGGCGAAGGCGCTGAAAAATGAGGCGTTCAAGGGCGAGGTGCCCATCGCGGTTATGTGCGACAACTCGCGCGATGCGGAGGCGATTCCGTCGGACCTCAGCGACTTCAATCGCTACGGCGGCATCTATCGGCATGTGAGCCTCGTGTATGTGCCGGCGATCTCGGTCGAGCGCGTGCATGTGGAGGCGAAGCTCGATGGCGGCAAGGCATCGGTGAAGGTGCGTTCGCGGCTGTACAATCCGATGGCGCTGAAGAACGACGCGGAACTCGCCATCGAGGTGCGAGACGCGAAGGACAAAGTCGTGCACACAGCTTCGCAGAATCTCGCGCCGTGGGCAGGTGAGAAGGAAATCGGCGCGTTTGAGATCGCGAAGCCGGAGCTGTGGTCGCCGAAGTCTCCCTCGCTTTATCGAATCAACGTGACGATCCAATCGAAGCACGGCGGGCAGACGGTCGCGGAGCGGTTCGGCGTGCGTGCGTTCGAGTGGATGGAGAATGGGCCGTTCAAATTGAATGGCGAGCGGCTGCTATTGCGCGGGACGCATTACCACGAGGATCACGCGGGCGTCGCGGCGGCGGTGCCGGATGATGTCGTGCGGAAGACGCTGATGATGATCAAGGAAATGGGCGCGAACTTTGTGCGGCTCGGGCATTATCAGCAGGCGCCGCTGGTGCTGGAGTTGTGCGATGAACTCGGCCTGCTCGTGTGGGAGGAAGTGCCGTGGTGCCGGGGCGGGCTCGGTGGTGATCGTTACCAGCAGCAGACCCGCGACATGCTGCGCGCGCTCATCGATCAGCATTACAATCACCCATCGGTGATCATGTGGGGGCTCGGGAATGAGAACGACTGGCCGGGCGACTTTGAAGTGTTCGACAAGGACAAGATCCGCGCCTTCATGACCGAGCTGAACACGCTCTCGCACGAGCTCGCTCCGTCGCGGCCGACGTGCATTCGCCGCTGCGATTTCTGCAAGGACATCGTGGACATCTATTCGCCGAGCATCTGGGCGGGGTGGTATTCGGGCCGTTATACGGAGTATCGCGCGTCGTCGGAAAAGGCACTGAAGGACACGAAGCATTTCTTCCACGCGGAGTGGGGCGGCGACAGTCATGCGCGGCGGTTCTCCGAGGAGCCGGAGAAGATGATGGAGAAAGTCGCGACCGGCCAGGGCACGGCGGAAAAGGGCAAGGCCTACAAGGGCACCGGCGGCAAGGTGCGCATGTCGAAGGACGGCGACTGGTCGGAGAGCTACATGTGCAATCTGTTCGACTGGCACCTGAAGGAGCAGGACGAAATGCCGTGGCTCACGGGCAGTGCGCAGTGGATTTTCAAGGACTTCGCGACGCCGCTGCGGCCGGAGAATCCGGTGCCGCGCGTGAATCAGAAGGGCGTCGTGGAGCGCGACGGCACGCCGAAGGAGACGTATTACGTCTTCCAGAGCTACTGGTCGGAAAAGCCGATGCTCCACATCTTCGGCCACGGCTGGCCGGTGCGCTGGGGCGAGGCGGGCGAGGAGAAGGAGATTCGCGTTTACTCAAACTGTCCGCAGGCCGAGCTCTTCGTGAATGGCAAGTCCGTCGGCGTGAAGCAGCGCAAGAGTGCGGATTATCCCGCGGCGGGACTGCACTGGAAGGTGAAGCTGAGCGAAGGCGAGAACAAGCTGCGCGCAGTCGGAAAGCGCGATGGCGTGGAGGTGAGTGATGAACTCACCGTCGGCTACCAGACAAAAAAGTGGGGCAAACCCGCGAAGATGAAACTTGAGGAAATCGGGCAGAAAGACGGTATCGCCACGATGGAGGTTCGCATGCTCGATTCGAATGATGTGGAGTGCCTCGACGCCGCCAATGTCGTTCGCTTCGGCCTGACCGGCGACGGACGCCTGCTCGACAACCTCGGCACTTCCACCGGTGCGCGTGTGGTCCAGCTCTACAACGGCCGAGCGCGAATCCAGGCCGAGATCACGAACTACAAGGTGTGCGTCTCCGTCTCCTCGGGAGGCCGGAAGCCGCAGTTCAAGTACGTCACCGATGCCCGCGCTCCGGCCTCGGAGTCGAAGCCAACGAAGCCGCCAAAGACCGCCGCCGGGGTGAAAGCACCCGCGGATGCGCCGCCGGTAAAGCTCAAGCTCGATGTCGCCGCAATCGATCGCGCGCGCATTCTGAAAGCCGCCGACGCCGCGCTGAAACAGACACCGGTGAGCATCACCGCATTCCCTGCAAAGCTCAGCGAAGGCGGGCCGAATGATTTTTACTCGAACGGAGACTACTGGTGGCCCGACCCGTCGAAGCCGAACGGCCTCCCTTACATCCGGCGCGACGGCGAAACGAATCCCGAAAACTTCTCGCAGCACCGGTTCGCGGTGAAGGCGCTGCGCGATTCCGTCGCCGCGCTCGCCGCCGCTTACAAGATCACCGGCGAGGATCGCTACGTGACGAAGTCCGCGGAACTGCTCCGCGTGTTCTTCCTCGATGGAAAGACGCGGATGAACCCGAACCTCAATTTCGCGCAGGCCATCCCCGGCGTGTCGCCCGGACGCGGCATCGGCATCATCGATACGCTGCACATCATCGAGATTCCCGCCGCGGTGAAGGCGATGGAGAAGTCGCAAGCGCTCCCGCCGGGCATGGCGAAGGACTTGCGCGGATGGTTCCGCGAACTCGCCGAGTGGATGGTCACGAGCAAGAACGGCAAGGAGGAGGCCGCCGCGAAAAACAACCACAGCGTCGCCTTTTACCTCCAGCTCGCTGTGTTCTCCGATTTCATCGGCGATGAGGCGAAACTCGCCGCGTGCCGCAAGCAGTTCAAAGAAGTCTTCGTGCCGAAGCAGATGGCTGCCGACGGCGGCTTCCCGCTCGAGCTCGCCCGCACGAAGCCCTACGGCTACTCCATCTTTCAACTCGATAACATGACCCTGCTCTGCCAGGTGCTCTCGACCGAGGCGGACAATCTCTGGACCTTCGAGCTCCCCGACGGCCGCGGCATCCGCAAAGCCGTCGCCTATCTGAATCCTTTCCTCGCCGACAAATCCAAGTGGCCGCTGAAGCCCGACGTGCAGGCATGGGAAGGCTGGCCCGCGCGCCAGCCGCATCTGCTCTTCGCCGGCCTCGCGCTCGGCGAGCAGCAGTATCTCGACCTCTGGAAGAAGCTCCCCGCCGATCCGACCGACCCCGAGGTGCAGCGCAACATCGGCATCACGCAGCCGGTGCTCTGGGTGAAGTAGAAAAACATCCCCATGAACACCATCACCAAACCCACGCATTACCGATGGGTCATCTGTGCGCTGCTCTTCTTCGCGGCGGCCATCAACTATATCGACCGGCAGGTCATCGGCATTCTCAAGCCGACTTTGCAGGATCAGTTTCACTTCGACGAGCGCGCCTACGCTGCGATCGTCTTCAGCTTCCAGGCGGCTTATGCAATTGGATTGCTGGCCGCGGGTCGCGTCATGGACGGCATCGGCGTGCGCTGGGGATTTGCGCTGGCCGTGATCCTCTGGAGCCTCGGCGCGATGGCGCATGCGCTCGCGGATTGGTTTCCCGGGCTGTCACTGCCGACGGTCTCGATCGACCCGCCGGCCATCGTGTTGCTCGGCGGCGCGACGGCGGGCTTCGCCATCGCCCGGTTGGTGCTCGGTCTTGGTGAAGCAGGAAACTTCCCGGCATCCATCAAGACGGTCGCCGAGTGGTTTCCAAAAAAAGAACGCGCCCTCGCCACGGGAATCTTCAATTCCGGCACCAATATCGGCGCGTTGCTCACCCCGGTGCTCGTGCCGTGGATCACATTGCGCTGGGGCTGGCAATGGGCCTTCATCGCCACCGGTCTGCTCGGCTTTCTGTGGGTCATATGGTGGCTGGCTGCTTATCGCGCTCCGGAGCAGCACCCGCGTGTTTCCGCCGCGGAACTCGCGCATATCCAAAGCGACCCGCCCGAATCCACCGTGGCCATCCCGTGGCGCCGACTTTTTCCCCACCGGCAGACATGGGCCTTCGCGCTGGGCAAGTTCATGACGGACCCCATCTGGTGGCTCTATCTCTTCTGGGTGCCGGATTTCCTCAAACGCAACCACGGCCTCGACCTCAAGACGATGGGCCTGCCGCTCGTGGTCATCTATCTCGTGGCCGATGTCGGCAGCATCGGAGGAGGCTGGATCTCATCCCATCTGCTCAAGCGCGGCTGGACGCCCAATGCCTCGCGGAAGACTGCGATGCTCATCTGCGCGCTCGCGGTCGTGCCCATCGTTTTCGCTGCAAAAGCGTCGAACCTGTGGATCGCCGTCGGCCTCGTTTCGCTGGCGGCCGCGGCGCATCAAGGCTGGTCGGCGAATCTCTTCACGCTCACCTCGGATATGTTTCCGAAACGCGCGGTCGGCTCGGTGACGGGCATCGGTGGGATGGCCGGTTCGATCGGCGGGATGCTCATCGCGCTGGTGGTCGGCGAGATTCTGCAAAAGACCGGAAGCTACGTCCCGATTTTCATCATCGCCGGCTCGGCATATCTCGTGGCGCTGCTCGTCATCCACGTTCTCGTGCCGAAGTTGGAACCAGCCAGAGTCTGAAGGCGCTTTCAGCGGGCACTCCGGGGCCGGCGCAGCCATTTCACTGAAAACGTGCCCGTCTTCATTCTGGCTAAAGGTAGGAGTGGAAAACTTGAACGCACGACTGCGTTCTCCACTGCAAGCGTGGCAATGAGCGCGCGCACTTTTACACTCCCTTCACATTTCTCCCCGCTCTCCTGAACCAATCCTGAACACTGAACGTGTTTCATCCCACACAACACATGAGTTCCAAATCCATTCCTCCACGCAACCGCTGTATCCCATCGCCCGCGATCCGCAGAATCTTCCGCCGTGGCCTCGCGTTCGCCGGGGCCGCTGCGAGCCTGCTCGCTTCGTTCGACTCAAACGCCGCAGACTGGCCGCGCTTCCGCGGGCCGAATGGCTCGGGCATCGCCGCCGACGCGAAGCCGCCCACCGTGTGGAGCGACTCGGAGAACATCCGGTGGAAGACGGAACTCCCCGGTCCCGGCACCAGCAGCCCGATCGTCGTGGGCGATCACATTTTCCTCACGTGCTACTCCGGCTACGGCGAGGAGCGCGGCGCTGGCGACGTGCAGAAACTCCAGCGCCATCTCGTCTGCGTGGATCGCGCGACTGGAAAAATCGCGTGGTCCACCGCAGTCCCCGCCGCGCAGCCCGAGGACAACTACAGCGGCTTCCTGACCGAGCACGGCTACGCGAGCCAGACGCCGGTGAGCGATGGCGAGCGCGTGTATGTTTTCTTCGGCAAGAGCGGCGCGGTGGCGTTCGAACTCGCCGGCAAAAAACTCTGGCAGACTGGCCTCGGCACCGAGTCGAACCGCAAGAACTGGGGCTCCGCGAGCAGCCCGATTCTTTACAAGGAATTCGTGATCATCAATGCGTCCGAGGAGGGCCGCGCGATCTTCGCTTTGGAAAAAGCGACCGGGAAGATCGCGTGGAAGGCGGAAGGCTCGGCGCTCAGTTCCAGCTTCGGCACGCCGGTGCTCGTCGAGGGCGAAGGCCGCACCGACCTCGTCTTCTCACTGCCCGGTGAGTTGTGGGGTCTGAATCCCGACACCGGCAAGCTGCGGTGGTTTGCCGAGACCGGACTGCCGGGCAACATCGCACCGAGCGTCGTCGCCGGCGACGGCGTGGTGTATGTGTGCGGCGGATTCCCGAAGCTCGGCGCGATCGCCGTGCGCACCGGCGGCAAGGGCGACGTGACGAATACACACGTCGTGTGGAGCGGCAGCATCAGCACCTACGTCCCGACTCCCGTGCTGCACGAGGGACGCCTCTATTTCGTGAGCGACTCCGGCTTTGCCACGTGCCTCGACGCGAAAACTGGGAACATGATCTACAAGGAACGCCTGCCCGGCGCGAGCGCGACGGGCCGTGGGGGGAAGCCGTTCTACTCGTCGCCCGTCCTAGCAAACGGCGCGCTCTACGCCGTGAGCCGGCAAAACGGGACGTTCGTCCTCGATGCAAAACCGGAGTTCAAAGTCGTCGGGCAAAACAAACTCACGGGCGACGATTCGCAATTCAATGCCACGCCCGCCATCGCGGACGGGCAACTCTTTCTGCGTTCCAACCGCGCGCTTTACTGCATCGAAGCGCCGCAGTCCGCGAACGCAAAAACCGCAAAGTAACCAAAACAAAAACACACCATGAAAAAACACATCATCATCGCGCTGGCACTCAGCGCATTCACCAGTCTGATCATCGCGCAGGAAGGCGGACGTCCTCCCGGTGCTCCTGCCGGAGGCCCCGGCGGACCCGGCGGTCGTGGAGGCGGGCCGGGCGGCGGACAAGGCGGCCCCGGCGGACAGCGCCCACCCAGCCCCATCATCGAGGCTCTCGATGCCAACCAAGACGGCA
>JBEBGK010001098.1:0-1665 GCA_040081515.1 Chthoniobacteraceae bacterium | reverse complement strand
TTTCCGCGCCGGCGGCCCGCAGCAGATCCAGCCGCGACGCATCGCCGTAGAAGCTCTGCATCCCGAATCGGCCCAGCAGATCCACCTGGTCGGCATCGCTGTCGAGCACCGTGACGCCGAAGCCGTTCGCGCGCAGCAGGCGGCCGACGACGTGGCCGAAGCGCCCGAAGCCCGCGAGGATCACCGGGTGGTCGTGATCCTCGATCGCATCGGGCTCGCGCTGCATCTTGCGTTTCGCGAAGCGCGGCGCGACGAGCTTTTCGTAGATCAGGAAGAGCAGCGGGGCGACCGCCATGGACAGCGCGACCGCGGCGATCATGGGCCGGGTGACGTCCGTGCCGAGGACGCCGTGGCTTTCCGCAAAGGTGAAGAGCACGAAGCAGAATTCCCCGCCCTGCGCCATCGCGAGCGCGAAGAGCAGGCTCTCGCCCCAGTCGCTGCGGAAGATGCGCGCAAGCGGGAGCAGCACGCAGAATTTCAGCGCCACGAGCCCCGCGACCAGCGCGGCGATCATCCCGGGCCGGCCGGTGAGGAGCCCGAAGTCGATCCCGCTGCCGACTGACAGGAAGAACAGCCCCAGCAGCAGCCCCTTGAACGGCTCGATGTCCGTCTCGATCTGGTGCCGGTATTCGCTGTCGGCCAGCACCACACCGGCGAGGAAGGTGCCGAGCGCGGCGGAAAGCCCCACCGTCTCCATGAGCAGCGCGATCCCGATGACGAGCAGCAGCGTCGCCGAGGTGAAGATCTCGCGCAGCCGCGTCCCGGCGATGAAACGGAAGACGGGCCGGGTGAGATACCGCCCGGCGAGAATGATGACCGCCACCGAGCCGAATGTCGCGAGCGTCTGCGCCCATCCCGGAAGCCGCTCGATGGACATCCCTCCGTGGTCAGCGTCGGCGGGGGAAATTTCATTGAGCGTGAGCAGCGGGAGCAACGCGAGGATCGGGATCACCGCGAGGTCCTGGAAGAGGAGCACCGAGAAGCACGACTGGCCGCCCCGCGTCTTGAGCAGGTTTTTTTCCGCGAGCGTCTGCAGCACGATCGCCGTGGACGACATCGAGAGGATGAGCCCGAGCGCGAACGCCTCCTGCCACGGCCGGGCGACCAGCAGCGCGACCGCTCCGATGAGGAGCGCCGTGGCGAGCACCTGGAGGCCGCCCATTCCCAGAATCGGACCGCGCAGCCGCCAGAGCAGCGACGGCTTCAATTCGAGCCCGATGAGAAAGAGCATCATCACGACCCCGAACTCGCCGAAGTGCATCGCATCCTGCGCGCCGCCCACGAGCCGCAGGCCGGAGGGCCCGATGGCCACGCCGGCGATGAGGTAGCCGAGCACCGAGCCGAGCCCGAGCCGCTTGGCGACAGGCACAGTGATGACCGCCGCGAGCAGATACACGAACGCCTGGCCCAGAAAGCTGTCGCTCATGCCGGCCCTCCTGCGCGGACGAGGCTGTCGAGGTCCGCGTTCAGCCGCTCGCACTGCCGCGCGGCGTCTAAATCGAAACGGTCGTCCCGCAGCGCCGCGACCAGCCTCGCGTAATCGCGCGCATGCGCCGCCAGTTCATCTTCCGTGAGCCCGTCGGTCCCGTGGATCACCGACGGCGGCAGATAGTCCATGCCGCAGAGGCGCGCCGTCTGTTCGAACGGCGCGAGGAGCTGCCGCAC
>JBEBGK010000183.1:0-6729 GCA_040081515.1 Chthoniobacteraceae bacterium | reverse complement strand
CCAGCGCCTCGATGCGCCCGGTGGCGTTCCATGAATCGCCGACGCGCTTGAAGAAACGGCCCGTCACGGCGGCGGGCCCCGCGCCCGCGCGCACGCCCACCGACCACGCGTCAGGCGCATCCGCCGCCTCGCCGGTGCGCAGTTCCGCGGAGACCACCAGCCTCTCCCCCGGTCGCACCGTGGCCGTGGCCGCGCGTCCGAGCAGCATGCGCTCCTGCCGCCGCACGCTGTGCGCGGCGAGCCAGCGAATGCTGTTCACCCAAAAGCGATTGTAGAATTCGTTCACCGCGAGCGAGGGGTCCTCAATGAATTCGCGCTCGCCGGGCACCGCGTTTGCCGCGTCGTCCGCGAGCAGCGCCGGGCCCCACACTCCCTGGTAATCCTCGCCCCAGCCACCTGCAGGATCGGAAAGAAAAGCCATCGTGCGCCCGCGTCCGTAATCCTGAACCGCAGCGAGTGGCGCGCCGCTGCTCGCGACCGTTGCCAGCGTCACCGCGCCCGGCTTGATGCGGCGGATATCGTGATAGCCGCGCATTTGCGGATGCACGCCGAGGATGCGGTCGTTGAGCGCACGGCTCGGGGTGATTTGCAGGATCGGATGCGCGCGAATTGTGTCGGGAAAGCCAACGTCGATCCTCCGCCCGCCGTGACCGTAGCCGAATTGCAGGCAATCCACCGGAAGCAACCGCTCCCAAACCGTCTGGTCGTAATAGCCCGTGTCGAAGCTGTGATTACCGCCACACATGAGGAATCCGCCGCCACCTTCCGCGACAAGCGCGCGGACTGTCTCCATGTGCGGCAGAAGCATCTGGCGGTCGATGTCGCTGATGATGATCACATCGTAGCGCCACCATCCGTCGCGATCGCTCGGGATCGTGCGCGTCGGATCGAGCACCGCGTGTCCGTCCTCGTCGAAGCCGCTTACGAAATAGATCGGTTGTCCCCGTCTGTCCTGTTCGGGCATCTGGAAGAGGTCGCACTCGATATCGCCTGCGCGCTGGAAGGCCACAGGGAAAAACCGCGCCGAAGCGAGCCTTCCGTCGGCCAAGGTGTTCGGGCCCCTTGAGCCCTCGGCGTAGAAGACGCGGATCTTCGGATGCAGCGGCTCGATGCGGAAGGTGGCGGTGTTGTCCGCGTCGCTCACTTCGCCGGCGACGGGTGTGAGCTGCGCGGTGATCTGCTCGGCGCGCAGGCCGAAAGGGATCGCGAGTTCGATCGGCCCGCCGCTCCATTCGCGCTCGGCGAGCACGCGGCGATCTTCCCCGAGCAGGCGCAGCGTGGTGCGCGTCTCCGGCGGGAGACCGATCGCGCCCACTTCGATGCCCACGTTCACCTGCGATTCCGCGGGAGCGAATCGCGGAGCTTCGATGCGACGGAGGAAAAGATTCGGCGCCACTTCGTCGCGGCCGACGACGTGCGTCGAGACGGCAATGTGCCGCTCGCCGAGCCGCGCGAGCGCGCGTTCGATCTCGCGCGGATCGTCGAAGACGCCATCGCTCACCACCACGATGTGCGCCGGTGGGAGCGCGCCTGAGGAAATGCGATCCAGCGCCTGGGCCAGGCGGCTCTCCGCGCCCTTCGCTCCGTTCGGAGTCACGCCCGAGAGATCGCACCCCGCATCGAAGGTCACGAGCCGCGCTTCGTTCCGATCGAGCAGCGGCGTCGCCCATTCGAGCGCCTTGCGCCAGCGCGGATGCGCCCCGCCGAGACTCATGCTCGCCGAAACATCCAGCAGCACCACCTGCCCGCCCGTCGGCGCGGGCACCGGCACCTCGCCGCGCCGCACCGGATTCGCGAGCACGAGCAGGAGCCACGCGAGCGCGAGCAACTGGAGCCCCGCCGTCGCGACGGGAAACCGTGCGCGCCGGGCCGTGATGATCGCCGTGAACAAGCCGATCGCCCCAAGCGCCCCGAGCCACGGCCACGGCAGCGCCGGTTCAAACGTGCGCGGAATGGAATCGAGGAGAGTCATGGCATGCGGCGATCGATTGCCAGGGGTGCGCTCATCGCTTTGCGGGCATCTCGGCTTCCTCTTCCTCGCTGCCGAAGTCATCCGAGAGCGCGCGAAAGTAGCTCTCCACCACGCGGCGGTATTGGTCGGGGACGGCGGATTCCCGCATGGCGACGGGGGCGGTGCGCCGGAGTTCGGCGAGGATCGTGGCGAGCCGCGCATCGACACTGCGAAGAGCCCGCCAGACCAACGGCAGGCGATTGATATTCCCGTCGATGTAAGACGCCCACTTCTCCAGTTCGGGGTCGTGGCTGGCGTGGAGTTCGGCGAGCACATTCTTTCCAGTGCCGCCGGCCATGGCGCGCGCGATGCGATTCTTGGCGTCCATCGAGGCTTCGACGGCGCCATGCACGGGATTGGGGACGCCGACGAAATTGTCACCCGACATTTCCTGCACGCGCCGGCGCAACTCCGCGAGTTGCTGGGCCCGCGTCTGGCGCAACGCATCGCGCTCCTTGCGCATCGCGGCGGCGATGGCCTGCTGCTGCCTGGCCAGCGCTTCGGCCTGCGCGGCCAGGGATTCCCCCGCGGAGGAACGGTTCGGTTCACCCTCCGTTCCCTTCTTCGCGGTCTCCTTTCCGCTCCGGCCGCTTCCCGCGAGATCCTTGGCGAGCGCATGGAGATCCTTGCCGAGCTGCGCGGTGCGCTGGGCGGTGGCGAGTTCGCCGAGAGCCTTGCCCGTGGGCGTGGGTTCGCCTTCACCGGCGGACCATTTGCGAAGCGCGTCGTCGAGCGTCACCGCCTTTTCCGCGAGCGCGGCCACCTTCGCGGCGAAATCCTCAGGCTTCTCTCCCTCGGCGGACGCTGCGTCTTTGCCTTGTCCGGACTTCCCATTTTCCGATCCGTCTTTCGCCGGCTTTTCTGCAAGAGCGGCGCTCTTGTCCTGCGAATCCCCGGTCGTCCCGCCGCCCTTGCCTTGCTGCGACTTCTCCTTCCCGGTGCCGCCTTGGCCGGTCCCTTTGGAACTGGCACCCTTCGCGGTCTTCGCGAGCTGTTCCGCCGCCTCCTCCGCACGCTTTTCGAGCTGGGTGAGCGCCTTTTCCTCGGGCGGCTGATCGAGCAGCCGCAGGTGCGCGGCAAATTCGCGCAGCGCGGATTCGGACGCGGCGAGCGACGCGGCGGATTCCGCGGGCGTGCCTGCGAGCGACTTCGTCGCAGCGTGCATGAGCGTCTCCGTTTGCGCGCCGCGTGTCTGCAAGGTGTCGGTCGCGGAGGGGTGATCCTGGAGGTCGTTCAAGACCTCGCCGACATCCCCGGCCAGCGCCTCCTGCTGCCGGATGCGCGCGGCGCCGCTGCCTTCATCCGCGGGCTGCGCGGCGAGCTCACGCTCCTCTTTTGCGACGGCTTCGATCCTTTCGGCGAGCTGCGTGAGTGTGGGGTGCTCGTCCTCTTCACGCTTCGGTTTGGTATCCGTCATGCGCTCGTTGGGCTGGGTCTTTGCACGCTTGTAGATCATCTGCCGGCGGAGCTTCAGCATGGCGACGAGGGCGGCGTTCTCCTCGGTGGTGGCGTCGGTGAGCCGGATGGCGCGCAGGCCCGCGCCCGCGGCGTGGAGATGCTCGATGATCCTCGCGACGTCTTCCTGCATTTGACGCGCCTCCGGATCGAGATCCTCGCCGAGCATCTCCTCCAGATTGTGCGCGTGCATGTCCACTTCGCCCTCGCGATCCATGAGCGGCAGCACGAGCGAGCGCGGAATCTCCTGGCTGGCGGCCAGCTCGCGGAGTTGCGTGGTGTCTGAATACACGCGGCGCTGCAGCACGATCATTTTTTCCAGCAGCTTCTCGCAGGCGCATGCCTTGGCGTCCCGCATCACGTAGAGCCGCTTGAATTCGCGGATGTCTACGGCTGCCATCGCGGACACGGCGCGCGCGCCGTTGCGAGGCTTGTGATCGGTGGCGTAGGCCTGGACGAGCAGGCTGTCGTTCAGCGTGAGCGCGTGCTTTTCGAGAAAGGCGGTGGCCATCTCCGCCGCGTGCCGCACGTCCGGCGCCTCGAACTTTTTCTCCAGCAGCTTTTCCTCCTTTGTGCCGACCTGCAGCACGATGCCGACGGCGGCGAGCCCGTGATCGTCCCGGGCCTGCACGCGCGCGAGCAGCTCGTGCAGCGGCGTCACTTCCAGCTCATCGCGCGGCTCGGCGAGCTTTACGACCGGGGGTTTGTCCACGATGCCCTCCATGCGATTCGGCGGTGTGCGGAATTCCACGCCTCCGGGATCGCGCCCGGCGATGTGCCACGTGCGCTCGCCCGGAGAAAGCGTGAATCCCGCGCGCGCGCGTGCTCCGTCCATCGAGAACGGGGCGTCCGTGCCGTCGGAGAAAACGGCGCGCGCCTCGGCGACCGGGCGGTCGAACTCGACCGTGAGGTCCACCTTCGTCCCCTCGACGCCTTCGACATCCCCGCCCGCGTGCGCCGTGGGCGGCTGGCCGAGATCCGCGGGAGGTTCGAGCCGCGCGGAGATGCTCCGCACGCGTGGCGGGACGTGGACGGCGACCCGGACGGTGGGCGAACGTCCGTCGCCGGAGGTCACGTAGAATTCGAGCGGCTTCTCGAGGTCGGCGAGGAGCGTGTCGAATTGCTGCGGCCCGACCGCCGCCATCGGCAGCGCGCGCCACTCGCCGCCTTCCGCACGCACATGCACCGCGGCCTGTTCCGTGCGCCGGCCCGAGGTCGTGGCGACGACGCGCACGGCTTCGTCGGTCTTCAGTGCGTCGGTAAATGCCGCAGCTTTCACCGTGGTGAATGTCGCCGGAAATCCCAAGGCGCGGATGGCGGCGGTGCGCCAGTCGGGCGAGACGCACAGCGCTGCGATCCACGCCAGCGCGAGCGCCCCGGCTGCGAAGGCGGCGGGCACGAGCGAACGGCGCGGGGCGAGTTCCGTGTCGAGCGGGAGCCGCGCGGTGCGCTGCTCGGTCTGCGCGACGAGCGCGGCTTCGATGGGCGGACACGATGCGTGGAGCTGCGGCGCGATCTGCGCGGCGGTGCGGATGCTTTGACCGAGGTCCGGATGTGCGGCCTCGATCAACCGCGCGGTGTCCTGCGCAGTCGCGGGATTTCGCAGGCGGCGAAAAAGGAACACCGCACCGGGGACGAATGCCGCGAGAGCGACGAGGCGCGCGGCCTGAGGCACGCCGAGGCGCACATCGAAGGCGGCGACGAGCAGCAGGCCGCCGAGAAGGAGTGCGGCGGCGGCAAGTGCGGCGCGGCGGGAGAAGAGCCGCGAGCGAGATTGCGCGAGCTGTTGGAGACGGGTGGCGATCATGGCGGCGAAGGGTTCGGCGAGTTGAGGCGTTCCAGGCTTTTCCCGGAGAGCGCGTTTTCGAGGATCAGGAGGATGAAGAGGACGACGGCCACGACGGGCCAGAGTTCGCGAGGACGCTGGCGATTCGGGACCTGCGCGGCGAGTGCCGGGGCCGTGGGAGATTCGGCGGCGCGCTGCGTCGCGCCGAGTGCCGCGAGCGCTTCGTCGGGAGTCGCGGGCGTCACGTCGATCTCCTCTGCATCCGGCGCGATCACCGAGACGGCCGCGCCTTCCACATACACTCCTGGCGCGCGCAGCTCGGCGAGCGACGGTGCGGCTTCGCGCACCGTCCATCGCGGCTCGGCGGCGCGCGTGAGATGACGGAAAATCTCGCGCACCCACGGGGCGAAGAGCGGTTCTCGCGGGAACTCGCTATCCTGCCGATCGACCGGGTGCAGGAAGGCGAGCGCCCGTGTGTCGCCGGCGGCCTGCACGAGCAGCGGCGCGCCGCCGTCGAAGGTCGCGAGCACTTTGCAGCCGGGCGCGGGCGCAAGGTCGAGCGCGTGCCAGAACGAAATCAGCCGCCAGCCATCGCTCGTCGTGAAAGGTCGGAGGGCGGGATGATCCGTGGCGACGATCGAGCTGGTGTGGTGCGCCGGAGCGCGCGCGGGCGATGCTTTCCCGAAGGCAATGCCTGCCGTTGCCAGCGCGTTCCAGACCTCGGGGGTCGTGCGCGAGCCCGGTGCAAAGAAGAGGCTGCCTCCCGCGCCGACGAATCGCTGGAGCGCCGCTGTCTCCTCGTTGGAAAGAGCCGCGATATTGCACAGCGCCACCGCGTCGAAGCCGGTCGGATCGCCGAGCCGCACGCGCACTTCCGGGCGGAACATCGGCACCTCATCCGCGCGCACCACGGTCCGCAGCGCGTGATCCATATAGTACGTCTCGCCGTCAAAGGGGCTTTCGCCCGGATCGCCATCGACAAGCAGCACCGAGCGTTGCCGGGTCACCGCGAATGCAAACGGGCGCGCATCGTCCGCCGCCACGGCATCGCCGGCGGGCGGAACCACCTCTGCCTTGCCACGCCAAAGCAGACCCTCGGCAGGAACCTTCGTCTGCCAGCGAAAGCGTGCCCGCATCTGCCCGGCGGGCAGCGTCTGCTCCAGCGGCTCCGCGGCGCCGTCGGTGTGCAGCCGGACACGCAACGGCACCCGGGGTATCGGCCCGCTGCCGCGGAGCGACACTTCCAGTTCCACCGCGGACACCGCACCGGGCGTGAGCAGTTCGACCCGCTCGACTCCGAGATTCCACGCCTTCGCATCGCCTGTCGATCGCACTTCCACCTCCGTCCCCGCCGGCCAGAGCCGAGGCGACAATCGGCGCAGCGCCTCGCGGGAGAAATCGCTGACGAAGATGATGCGCCCTGGCCGGCCCGCCTCCTGCATCCTGCGGTCGATCGCCCATTCCACCGCGCGGGAGA
>JBEBGK010000182.1:0-6729 GCA_040081515.1 Chthoniobacteraceae bacterium | reverse complement strand
CCCACTGACCGCAACGCTTCCCATGCGCTGTAGCGCCTATCCGGCCGGGACGTTTCCGGAGCCCCTCCGATGGGAAGAATTGTGCGGGCATAGTCCCCGGGAGAGTTTCGTAGCCGGTGATGGGACTTTCCGGTACCGGCTTTCCGCAGGGACGGGCGGCGGAAGCGGGTTGCGTATTTGCTACCGGAGCGAGCGGGCGATGCGCTCGGCGAGGGTGAAGCCGAGAAGGGCGTAGGTGAGCCGGTATGTCCATGGCGCAGCGGGGCCGCCGGGGTGGATGAGGCCGCGTTGCTTGCGACTGTCGTGGTAGGTCTTCGCGCCCGGGAGATCGTAGCGGGCCCATGTGCGGGCGATTTCAAAACAGGCACGCCCGACTTCGCGGCGGTGGATGTCCGTCTGGCGGCCGGTGGTGGACAGCCACTCGAGCAGGGTGTCGAAAAGTTTCGTGCGGACGCGGGCGACGAGGAGGGGATCCTTGCGGCAGAGGGTTTCCTCGCTCCAGAGGCGATAGACGGCGCCGGGGCTCGGTGCGAAGACGAAGCGGAGGCCGGCTTGCAGGGCGCGCAGGTAAAGTTCGTGTTCCTGACAGCAGGGCTGGTCCTCTTTCCATCCGCCGATACGGACGAGCGCTTCGCGGCGCCACAGGCAGCCGCCGGTCTGCGGGATGTGCCAGCGGATCCACTGGGTGTAGATATCCGCGCCCGGGCTGCTCTCACTCGGCACGCGGCTGGAGCCCTCGGATTTCCATGTCTCGGTCCAGACGGGGCTGTAGATCACGGCGGCATCCGCACCGTTCTGCGTCTCGCGGAGTTGCGTGATGACCTTTGCTGGCTCGAGATAGTCGTCGGCATCGAGATACTGGATCCACTCGCCGGTGGCGGACTTGAGGATGAGATTGCGCGCGTGGTTGGCGCCGAGGTGGCCGCCTTCGATGAGGCGGACGCGATTTCCGAAGGAGCCGGCGATGGAGACCGAGTCGTCGGACGAGCCGTCATCGACCACGATGACCTCGGGCTCGATGTCGCGCTGGTCGAGTGCGCTCTGGACGGCCTGGCGGATCCAGCGCGCGGCGTTGTAGCAGGGGATGCCGATGGTCACTTTCATTTCAGGAAGGAGCGTCGCCAGACTTCATACAGCCAGAGGGAATAAAAGACACGCGCGCCGTCCCAGCGGTTTGCGAGGGTGTCCTCCCACGCGGAGCGGAGGAGTTTCCGGTCGAGGAGCCCGCAGACGATTGATCCGCTGGAGAAGAGTTCGTCCTGGATGCGCTTGCGCAGCGGGCCGGTGAGCCATGCCGTGAGCGGCACGGGGAATCCTTTCTTCGGCCGGCTCATCGGTTCGTTCAATTTCCGCGCGAGTGTCTTGCGGAGGATGAACTTGCCTGGGCCGCCGGGGGGGAGCTTGAGCGAGGAGGGGATGCGCGCGGCGATGGCGGCGACATTCAGATCCAGCAGGGGCGTGCGCAGTTCGATGCTCGCGCCCATGCTCATCTTGTCCGCCTTCTGCAAAAGGGATTCGGCGAGCTGCCAGTCGAGGTCGAATGCGAGCAGCGTGCTCAGGGTGTCGCGCTGCATGCGGCAGGAGGAAGCCGCGATGGTCTCCACCCGGTCCTGCAGACGCGAGAGCTGGGCATCCGTCAGCCCGCGCGGCAGGCGGATGTCGCCCGGCAGGCCCTCGAGGCGGAGCGCGACGATTTCGCCTGCCGGAGTGCGGTGCGTCCGGGCGGCGAAACGCGCGAAGCGGGACGGGCTGGCGAAGACGCCGGCGCGCGGAAGGAATGGCGCAAGCTTCCGGAGACGTTCGCTGCGGGCCATCGTGTGCAGCATTCCCGCATAGCGCTCGTCGTAGCCGGCGAAGAGTTCATCGCTGCCCTCGCCGGAGAGGAGCACTTTCACATGGCCCCGCGCGAGTTCGCAGACTTTCAGCACGGCGAACGCGGCGGGATCGCCGACGGGTTCGTCGAGGTGCCATGCGATGCGCTCGATGGAAGATTCGAGGTCGGTGGCGGTCAGTTCGAGTTCGTGGTGGAGCGAGCCGATCTCGCGCGCGGTCTGCGCCGCGCCGGACTGCTCGGAATCGCCTTCGCCAAAGCCGACGGTGAAGGTCTGCATTTTCCCGTCCTGAAGCTCCTGCGCGTATGCGGCGACCGCTCTCGAATCGAGGCCGCTGCTGAGGAGCACGCCCACGGGCACGTCGGCGCGGAGATGGACGCGGACGCTGTCATGCAGCGCGCGGTCGAGTTCGCCGGCGGCCGCATCGGGATCGGTGAGGTCGGGCGCGTCCTCGAGGCGATACGACCAGTAGCGGCGGATCAGCGGGTGACCGGGCGTATCGAGCGACAGCTCGAGCACGGAGCCCGCGGGGAGTTTGCGGACGTGCTTGAGGTGCGTCCGCGGAGCAGGCAGCGAGAGCCACGAGATGTAGTCCAGGAACGCGTCGTCATCGACTTCGCGGCTCACCCACGGCAGGGCGAGCAGGCATTTCAACTCGGACGCAAACGCGAACCGATCCGGGGCGAAGGTGTAGTAGAGCGGCTTCTGGCCGAAATGATCGCGGGCGATGATGACCCGTCTCCGCTTCCGATCCACGATGCAGAATGCGAACATTCCGCGCAGGCGGGAGACGAGGTCGGGCCCCATGCTCTCGTAAAGGTGAATGATGACCTCGGTGTCCGTGCGCGTGCGAAAGGAATGGCCGGCGGACTCGAGTTCACGGCGGAGCTCGAGGTAGTTGTAGATCTCTCCATTGAAAACGACGGCGGCGCTCCGGTCCTCGTTCCAGATCGGCTGGCTGCCACCCTCGATATCGATGATCGAGAGCCGGCGCATCCCGATCGCGAGTCCGTGATCCGGCTCGACGAGCGTGCCCTCGCCATCCGGCCCGCGATGGCGGATCAACGCGAGCATGCGCCCGAGCATGGTGCTCGCGTCGGGCTCGGAGCGATCAATGAAACCTGCGATGCCGCACATGGGATTGGGCTGTGGAGTGGAATTCGTTTAGCGGACTGTGTGCCATCTGCCTAGCGTGCGCAGGCCATGCGGTAGCCCTCGGCGGTGAGTTGCGCGACCTTTTCCCAACTGCTGTCCTGCCGCCACTTCGCGGCGGCTGCGAAATCGGGAGCGACGGCAAGCGCGCGTGAAAGGCATCCGGCGAAGTCGAAGTCGAAGCCATGGAACCGATGCACGAAGGGGGAGGGTTCATCAAGGACGACGGTGTCGAGCCGCGCCGGAAGCAGGATGGGCAGGCCCCATGAACGCGCGAGATTCGCCGCGCCGGAGGTGAAGATCTGCCGGTAGTTGAAAACGACCGCGTCCGCTGCGCAGAGCCAGAGCTTCAGTTGATCATCCGGCAGCCAGCCGAAGCGTGCGGTGATGCCGGGCGAGCCCGAGGTCATGCCTTCGATGTGCGCCCGGTACGCCGGAGTGATCGGATTGCCGACGATCGCGAGTGTCACGTCGGGTCGCGCCTCTTTCCACCAAGCGATGATTTCCTCCTGCCCCTTGTAGGGTTCGATCGCGCCGAAGACGAGCGCGAGCTTTGCGTCGCCGAGCCCGAGGGCGCGGCGCGCCTCCGTCTGCGGCACGGGCGCGCCGAGCGTCACGGAGAGGTCGCCGTGCGGAATGACACGGACGCGATCCGGAGGAAGGGGGAATGTCCCGAGGAGGCGCGTCTTTGCGATCTCCGAATGAGCGAAGACGACACCCGCGCGGCGGAACGCAGCCCGTGTGTTGAACGTCGCGAACGATTCCGAGGAACGGTTGTGGGCGTGGAGATTGTGCGCGGTGACGGCGAGCGCGCAGCGTTTCACCGCGCCCGCGAGGTCGAATGCGAATCGCGCGCGGCGAAACCAGTCCCACGCGTCGCCTTTCGCCGGGTAGTAGGCCTCGGGCCAGTGAAGGTGGAGCAAATCGCAGGTTCGGCCGCGCATCAGCCGGCGCAGCGGGAACACGCGCTTGTAGTCCTGCAGGAAGGAGACGCGCACGCCGTGCCTCGACAGCGCGTCGGCGAGAAGCCGCTGGTAAGGGACGCCCTCCCGCCAGTCCGGCGCGAAGACAACGTCCATCATTTCGACTCCCCGGCGAGCAGTGCCGTGCCGAGGCGCTTGAGCCCCTCGCCGAAGAACCGGTCGCGCACGGCGCCGACGTAATGGCGCGCGACACAGGCATCGGCCGAATTTTTCCGGAGGGAGACCTCGTAAGTCTTCGGCAACAGCCCGCCTTTGCCATAGCGGGATGCGCACAGGGCGAGGAGGGTCTGCTCGACCCGCCACATGTGTCCCTTGAGGATGCTCGTCTCGCCGAGCGCGCGGTCGCAGAACTCGTAGTCGATGGCCTCCTTGGTGAGCAGGGAGATGCCGCTGTTCACACGCGGCCAGAGGATCACATTCAGGTCGTCCATCGCATCGGCCTCGGAGAGGAGGCTCGTGTCCTCGATGTCCTCGTTGAACCAGCATTCCCTGGCGCCGCTCCCGACCCAGTCCATGATCTCCCGCGGATAGCTGAAAAAGAGCACGTCGCTGTCGAGCATGATGAACCGGTCCGCTTCGCAGTAATGCGGCATGTCGAAAAGCTTCAGCGCGAGCGGATGCATTCCCCGGTATTCATAGACGAGCGGGAAGGGCTTCAGCACGGTGTCGAGCGTCGCGTCCGCCTGCGTCCGCGGAATGATGCGCGCGGTCTGGAACAGGCGGCTCAGCTCCTTACGGGTCTGATCGGTGAGCGTGCCATCGTCGTGGACCACGATGTTCCACGTCTGCTCGGTCTGCTGGAAAAAACTGGCGAGCATCCACGCGCAGAGCATCCAGTCCTTTTCACCGGTGAGGACGTGGACGGGCACGGCCATGGGCGCATCCGCCCAAAAGGGCCACGTCCATTTCGAGATGAGGGGCTTGATCCTGTAGTCGTGATAGCTGGCATCCCACCCGCGGCTGACGTCGCGCTTGAGCAGCCACCAGAGCCGTCCCGGTGAAATCATGAGGCCGTATGACGCTCAAAACGGAGGAGTCTGGCAAGCGCGGCTTGCAGGCGCTGCCGGGCCGGCTGGCAGAGCAGCCACTCGGGATGGGCGATGAGCGCGCGTGCAAAGGACTTCGGGCGCGCGCCCATCGGGGTGGCCTTTCCGAGGTGATAGATGTCGTAGCTGAGCGCGGAGCGGAGGATGAGGCGGTTCAGCAGCCCGATCGTCGCGCCGCCGTCGAGGTGCTGGCGGACGATTGCGCGCATTTCATCGGCGACCTGCTCGCTGGCGGAAGATTTCTGCAAGGCATGGATGCGAAAGCGCGCGAAGACTTCCGGGATGTGGGCGACGCGCGCTCCGGCCATGATGCAGCGCACCCAGAAATCGTAGTCGAAGGCGAGGTGCCAGCGCGTGTCGAAGCCATTGACCTTTTCCCACAGGGTGCGTCGGAAGAAGACCTCCGGCTGGACCCACTGCCGTTTGCGCCACCAGACGTTGTAGATGTCCAGCATCTCCGGGAGGCTGCCGATGCGGCCCGCGTGCCGGCCGGAAGGCTTTCCGTTCCGGTCGATCCACTCGACCGCTCCATAGATCAGATCCACATCGGGGTGAGCGTGGAAATATTCGAGCACGCGCTTCGCGGTGCCGGGCATCAGGGTGTCGTCGCCGTTGATGAAGCCGACGAAGTCGCCTCCCATCCGCTGAAACGCGCGGTTGAGCGCATCGGCCTGTCCGAGATCGGGTTCGCTGTGCACCGTGTCGCACGGACGGGCAAAGGAGCGGGCGATCGCGACGGTGCCGTCCTTCGAGCCGCCGTCCTGCAACCACCAGCGCGCGTCCGCGCCCTGTGCGTTCAGCGATTCGAGCGTGGCAGGCAGGAATTCCTCCGCATTGAAAACGGGGATCGCGAGCACGAGTTGGGGAGGTGCCGCGCTCATGCCGGGACGGGTTCCTCGCGGAGGGCGCGCACCTGCCATTTCATCTTCGGGCAGATCACCCCGGGCCACGTCTCGGGGAAACTCGAGGACTGGTTTCCGGCCCCGGAGACCATCAGGCTGAGATACTGATGCATCGGAAGCAGATAGCGCTCGCCGGGGATGTCGCACTGGACGCCGATGGTGTAGCTGCGGCGGTTCAGCAATCCGCCCGGGACGATGCACGTGGTCTGATAACGTCCGGGCTCGTGGATCTCGTGCTGGAAATGATGGTCCGTGGCGATGAACGCCAGCTCGCCCTCCTGCGTGGTGAACTGGACGGCGAAGCGCACTCCGCGCACGCGCCGCTTCACTTCATACGTGACCTCGACGGCGACGGGCTGGTCGGCCTCGAACGTCGTCTGCACGGCGCCTGCGGCGTCGAGCAGGCGGAGACGCTGCAGCGCGATCTCGGTGCACGCAGGCGCGTCGTCGCGTCCCGTCCAGTCGATCTCGCCGGCGATCTCGTCGGGGACCGTCGCGGCGAGATAGCGGCTGATCACCTCGGCGGGAGGCCCGTCGAGCGTCGCGCGGCCGTTCTCGATCAGGATGGCATGCTCGCAGAGCGCGCGAATGGCGCCCATGTTGTGGCTGACGAAAAAAACCGTCCTGCCGTGCTTCGAGGCGACCTCGCCCATCTTGCCGAGGCACTTTTTCTGGAAGCCGGCGTCGCCGACCGCGAGGACTTCGTCGATGAAAAGGATCTCCGGCTCCAAATGCGCTGCGACCGCGAAGGCGAGGCGGACGAACATGCCGCTGGAGTAATGTTTCACCGGCGTGTCGATGAACTGATCCACTT
>JBEBGK010001097.1:0-1667 GCA_040081515.1 Chthoniobacteraceae bacterium | reverse complement strand
CACCACCCGCACGCATGGGACTTTACGGGGGAAATCCCGCTCACCCTCTCCGGCCACACGCATGGCGGGCAACTCATGCTCGGGCCACGAATCGGTGCAGGGCCGATTCTCTACCGCTACTGGAGCGGGCTCTACACGCGGCCAACCGGCGCACTCGTCGTCTCGAATGGCGTCGGCAACTGGTTCCCCGTCCGCATCCAGGCTCCGGCGGAAATCCTCCACCTCACGCTGCGCCGCGCAATTGTGACGGATGCGCAACAGCACGCGGCGATTTTCCGAGCACGGAGGCAAGGCGGTTTGCAAAAGGTGTGAGGCTGCGGCACCACAGGGACAGCATGACTTCAGAGCAACAACGCGCGACCGATGCGCAGCCGCAATCCACCGGTAACGCACGGCTGCCGCGCATCGCGGTGACGATGGGCGATCCCGCCGGCGTCGGGCCGGAGCTTTGCCTTCGGCTGCTTGCGGATGCAGCCATCGCGTGTGTGTGCGTGCCGATCATTTTCGGCGATGCGGATGTGCTGAGGCGCGTGGCGGAACGGATCGGCGTGGCGTTCACCGCACCGGTCATTGCAAAGAACGACTGGCCGACGGCCCGGAGCACTGTGAACGCACCGAGCGTGCTCGACTTCCATCTCATGGATGCGAGTGCGATCATGCCGGGGAAAATCAGCGCAGCCTGCGGCGATGCCGCGTTCCGCTACGTCGTCGCGGGTATCGATGCGGGCCTGAACGGCGAGGTGGACGCGATCTGCACCGGTCCGTTGAACAAGGAGGCACTGCACGCCGCGGGCCACCAATTTCCGGGACACACGGAAATCTTTGCTGAACGCATGGGCGCGGCGCGCTCATGCATGATGCAGTACTCGGAGGAACTCACGTGCAGCTGTGTGTCGACGCACGTGGGTTACGCAGAAGTGCCGAAACTGATCACGGGCGAGCGCATCCTGGATGTGATCGAGCTCACGGCCTCTGCGCTGCGCCGCATCCGCGGGCGTGAGCCGAAGCTGCTCGTCTGCGGGCTCAATCCGCATGCGGGGGAAGGCGGCCTCTTCGGCGGACGCGAGGAAGAGCGCATCATCGCTCCTGCGATCGATGATGCGCGGCGACGCGGAATGAATGTGACGGGGCCTGTTCCGCCGGATACGGCATTCACTCCGGCGCGGAGGCGCGAGTTCGACGCAGTGGTCTGCATGTACCATGATCAGGGACACATTCCGGTGAAGATGATCGCGTTCGATTCCGCGGTGAACACGACGCTCGGCCTGCCGGTGACGCGCACGAGCGTGGATCACGGAACCGCGTTTGACATCGCGTGGCAGGGCATCGCGAATCCCGGCAGCCTCTTCTCCGCAGTACGACTCGCTGCAAAGCTTGCAGGCAGCGCCAGCGGCACGAAGACCTGATCGTTCTCCAGCGCACGGACGTGGCTCAGGGCTGGATCGTTCTTTCCAGGAAGCGCTTCACCGCGGCTTCCGCCTGCTCGGGGCCGGCGACATCGGAGACGGCGACTTCTATGGCCTGCTGGCCGGCATTGCGGATTCCCTTGCGGACGCTTTCAAGCCTGCGCGCGACGGTGAGATCCTCGGCGACGCTCTGCGTTCCGTCCGTATCGGGCCGCTGCTCCCACAGGCAGTAAAAGACATGGAGCACCTGTGTGCGCGCTT
>JBEBGK010001096.1:0-1667 GCA_040081515.1 Chthoniobacteraceae bacterium | reverse complement strand
AACTGCTGCCGCTGGCCGGGAATCGTGCGCCTGGATGAAAATGAAATCACCGCCATCGCCGCCCATGTGCGGATGAGCGAGGGGGACTTCATCGCGCAGCACACCCGCCTGCGCCCGGATCGTCGCGGCCTGTCGCTGCTGGAAAGGCCCGACGGCTCGTGCGAGTGGCTCGATGGCCGCGATTGCCGGCTGCAAAAGGTGAAGCCCGCGCAGTGCCGCGCATTTCCAAACGACTGGAACTTCCCCGGCTGGCGGGAGAAATGCGAGGCCGTGCCCTCGCTCGTGCACAAGCACGGGTGACCGCCGCCCCGTTTTGGCGCAGGATGACGAAATAATCATGTGATTACGGGCCGGCACCTGCTAGCCGTAGTGAAGTGACGCCCTCCAGTCCGATCCCCCGGCTGGGCCGTATCCCCCCATGGCTGGACTCCCTCAAACATGAACCTTCGCAGAATCATCCTCAGCGCCCTCCTTATTTTCCTGGGCGCCCTCGCATTCCTCACGTGGCGACCATTCGACTTAGCCCCTGCAACTTCACCTTCCATGACGGCGCAATCGCCATCGGATACCGCAGGGAAGGAGGCGACCGAGCTCCCCGTTCCAGTCCATGCGCCTCACGCGCCGGCGGCTTCCCCCGGAGAAGTGATGGCCTTCCGCGACTGGGCGAAGGAGTATCTCGCCGCAAGCCCCGGGGAACGCGCTGCGATGGAAGAACGCGGTCGGGAACTGGCGCGCGAACACACGAAGGCGATTGCGGCGATGATTCGCAAGGATCCGCAGCAGGCGATCGCGAACGCGGTGCCCATGGTCATCCGGCAGGATCTGCCGCCGGCCATCGTGGCTCTGCTCGAGAAACGCGTGAGCATGAAGGCCGCGCTGGAGGTGTACGGAAACGTGCCGCTGCCGGAGACGGAAACGCCGCCGGCACTTGAGCCTTACACCCGCTCGGTGACGACCGAAGACGGCGGGTATTGGAATGCCTTCATCTATGGCAGCCGCGCGGATCAGCGCACGCTTGCGAAGGCATCCATCAATGGCATCTCGGTCGGCGCGGATATGGCGGTGGCGGATTCGCCTTTGCGAAAGCTCGAGACCGGCGAACGCCCGAATGCCGCGGGCCGCGAAGTCGTGGAGGTGTGCCCCGTTTCTGGCGAAGCAACGCCGGTGGAACGCACATCCCAAGGACAGCTCCCGGCGGTGGCGGAGGAGAGACCGGCATTCGAGACGCCGGAGCGCATCGTGTATGTCTGCTCGGGCGGACACATCTCGCAAATTGCGGAGCAACTTTCGGAGGAGGAATGGCGGCAGCATTGGGCATCGCAGGGGATCGAGCTGAATGCGGGCGCCGGGTCGGGCTCGGGCACCGCGCCGGTCGGGAGCATTCCCGGGAGCTGGACGACGGGGCACCGGAAGTTCCTCTACATCCGGGCGACGTTCCCGGATGAACTCGTGGATCCGCAGAACGAGGCGGAATGCCACGACATGCTGCGGCAGATGGCGGACTACATCACGCAGACCAGCTATGGACGCTGCTACTTCACGTACGCAGTGCCGCCGCTGGTGGTGCTGCCCTACCCGAAGAGTTGGTATAACACGGCGACCGGCGGGGATTACCTCGTGCAAGGCCACGCGCGGACGATCGCGCGCGCGATGGGGTTCGATTACCT
>JBEBGK010000181.1:0-6732 GCA_040081515.1 Chthoniobacteraceae bacterium | reverse complement strand
TGTGAATTCCGTTCGGCTCACGATGTGCGCATCTGGCCTCTGCGCGTTGCGGAAGGAAAATATCTCACACGGAGCATGGCGGAGCTGGGGCTGCCTGATTCGCTGCGCGGCACGGCCGCGATCCGTATCCGCCTGCAGACGAACGCGGGCGTGAAACTCAAGACGCTGGAACTCGATCGGCTGACTGTGTTTTTGCGCGGCCTCAATGAAACGCCGTGCGCGGTCTTCGAGCAGATTTTTGCGCGCGCCTCGCACGTCATCATCCGCACCACCAAGGCAAACGGGAACGTCTGCCACGTGCTGCCTGCGGCAACTCTCAAGCGTGCGGGCCTCCGCGAGGATGAGGCGTTGCTGCCTTTTGCGCCGCGCGGATTCGAGGGATACCGACTCGTCCACGAGTACTTTGCGATGCCGGAACGGTTTCTTTTCTTCGAGTTCACGGGGCTTCAGGAGGCTATCCGCAAATGCGATTGCGAGCAGGTGGATCTCGTCATCCTCCTCAAGGAGGCGGAGCCGAGGCTGGAGAATCTCGTGGATGCCGAGTCATTCGATCTGTTCTGCACTCCGGTGATCAACCTGTTTCCGAAGCGGCTCGATCCCATTTCGCTCGGGGACAAGTTTTCCGAATACCATGTGGTCGCCGACAAGACGCGGCCGCTCGATTTTGAAATCTACCAGATTCAGAAAGTGATCGGGCAGGGTGCGTCCGCGGAATCGCAGCAGATGTTCCAGCCGTTCTATCTTGCCCGCGATGTGGATCTGGAGTCCTCGGCTTACTACAATGCGCATCGTGTGCCGCGCGTGCTTTCCGCCCGGGAGAAGCAGTTCGGCGCGACTTCATCCTACACGGGGAGCGAGGTCTACCTTTCGCTCGTGGACGGCAACGCAGCGCCGTACAACGCCAACCTCGCGCAACTGAACGTGACTGCGCTTTGCAGCAACCGGCACCTGCCGATCCAGCTCATCACGCGGCAGGGCAAGAGCGACTTCCGGCTCGATCTCTTTGCGCCCGTCTCGGCGATTCGCTGCGTCGCTGGTCCCACTGATCCGCAGTCCGCGCATCCCGATGGTGAGATCGCTTGGCGCGTCATCAGCCACATGTCGCTGAACTACCTCTCGCTCCTGAACGCCGAGGGCGACGCGGGACCGGCGGGGCTTCGGGAAATATTGAAGCTCTATTGCGACATCACCGACGCGCGGAGCCAGAAGCAGGTGGACGGAATCGTGTCGGCATTTTGCAAGCCGATCGTCCGCCGCGTCGAGGTGCAGGGGCCCCTGACGTTCGGCCGCGGATTGGAAGTCATCGTCGAATTCGATGAGCATGCATTCGAGGGAACCGGCATCTTCATCCTGGGCTCCGTCCTCGAGCAGTTTTTCGCGCGATACGTATCGCTGAACTCTTTCACTGAAACCGTCATCCGCTCGCAGCAGCGGGGAGATATCATCCGATGGCCAGCACATCCGGGGAAGAAACCGATCATCTGATTGCCCGTCTGGTCGAGCAGCCGTTCGGATTCAATTTCTTCCGAGCGGTCCGGCTGCTTGAAAGTCATTTTCGTGACGCTCCGCGCATCGGCGCATCGCAGCGGCTGAAGGACGACTGGATCCGGTTTGGGCAAAAACCGTCGCTCGCGTTCGCACCGTCGAGCGTCGAGCATTTCGATGCGCCGGGTGCCGGGCCGGCACGGATGTTTGTGCAATTCCTCGGATTGCTCGGGCCGAACGGCCCGCTGCCCGTTCACGTCACGGAATTCATCATCGGCAGAATCCTCAGCGCGAAGGATCGCACGCACGCGCGCTTCCTGGATGTCTTCAACCACCGCTTCGTGTCGCTGTTTTACCGCGCATGGGCGGCGGCGCAGAAGACGGCGGATTTCGATCGCCCCGAGGAATCCCGCTTCGCCGCCTATATCGGCAGCCTGTTCGGTGTCGGGATGCGATCTCTGCTTAATCGCGATGCGGTGCCGGATCGCGCGAAGCTCTATTTTTCCGGACGCCTCGCGTGCCAGACGCGCAACGCCGAGGGACTCCATGCGATCATCGAGGGCTTCTTCGGCATTCGCACGACCATCGAGGAATTCTCCGGCTTCTGGATGAAAATTCCCGATGCAAACCAATGCCGGCTCGGCGAATCGCCGGAGACCGGTTCTCTCGGGCGCACTGCAATCGCAGGGACGCGGAAGTACGAGACGCAGCTCAAGTTCCGCGTCCGCATGGGGCCGATGAAACTGCGCGATCTCGAACGCATGCTGCCTGGCGGCGACTCATTCAAGCGGCTAAAGGCGTGGGTGCTGAACTATGTCGGATACGAACTGCGCTGGGACGTGCAATGTGTCGTCGAAGCGGCGGAGGTGCCGTCGGCATGTCTCGGAAAATCGGGCCGACTCGGGCTCTCATGCTGGACAAAAAGCGAGGAGATGACCAGGGACGCGGAGGATCCGATTTTCGATCCGGAGAATTATCCGTGACCACCTGGGGTGTCTCTTTTGCGATGGCAATCGCCGGTCCGTTTCGATAGACACCCCCACTCGATAGCACAAACAGGGAGCAGTTTTTCGCAGTCAGAAACCTCAACTTCACCCAGCACACACCATGGCCGAGATCAGACCCGCAGTCCTTTTTGGAAAACTCAACACCGTCGCATACAAGGCGCTCGAGGGGGCGACCGTGTTTTGCAAGATGCGCGGCAACCCGCAGGTGGAACTCCTCCACTGGATCTTCCAGCTCGTGCAGGCGCCGGACACCGACCTGCTCCGCATCATCAAGCATTTCGGGCTCGATGTGTCGAAGCTCGCGTCGGATTTGCAGGCGAGTCTCGACAGGCTGCCGCGCGGCGCGAGCGGCATCTCGGGATTTTCGCAGCAAGTGCAGGAGACGGTGGAGAAAGGTTTCGTCTTCGGGCAGCTTCTCTTCGGCGAACTGCAGGTGCGCACGGGACACGTCGTCGTCGCGCTTTTCAAAGACCCGGGCCTGCGCCACATCCTGCCCGCGCTCTCGAAGGAGTTCGGCAAAATCAAGGAAGGCACGCTCTCGGATGACTTCGCAAAAATCGTCGCCGGCTCCGCGGAGGACGCGCTGGCCCCTGCGGACGGCAGCGGCGCGGCGGGCGCATCGCCGGGTGATGCGAGCGGTGCAATCGCCCCTGCGGCGATGGGCAAGCAGGAAGCGCTCAAGAAATTCACCACCGACCTCACGCAGAAAGTCCGTGACGGGGAGATCGATCCCATCATCGGGCGCGACGAGGAAATCCGGCAGTGCGTGGACATCCTCATGCGCCGCCGGCAGAACACCCCGATCCTCACCGGAGAGGCCGGGGTGGGAAAGACCGCGGTCGTCGAGGGCTTCGCGCACCGCATCGTTGCCGGCGATGTGCCTCCGGCGCTGAAAGACGTGAGCCTGCTGTCACTCGACATCGGCCTGCTGCAGGCCGGCGCGAGCATGAAGGGCGAATTCGAGCAGCGGTTGCGCAGCGTCATCGACGAGGTGCAGGCATCGCCGAAACCGATCATCATCTTCATCGACGAAGTGCATACGCTCATCGGCGCAGGCGGCGCAGCGGGCACCGGGGATGCCGCAAACCTGCTGAAGCCTGCCCTCGCGCGGGGCACGCTGCGGACCATTGCTGCGACGACTTGGGACGAATACAAGAAGCACATCGAGAAAGATCCCGCGCTCACCCGCCGCTTCCAGACCGTGAAAGTCGAGGAACCGGACGAGGAGAAATGCATTCGCATGATGCGCGCGGTCGTGGCGCCGTTCGAGAAGCATCATCACGTGCAGATCCTCGACGAGGCGATCGACAATGCAGTCCGCCTCTCGCACCGCTACATCACCGGGCGGCAGTTGCCCGACAAGGCCGTGAGCCTCATCGACACCGCGAGTGCGCGGGTCGCAGTGAGCCAGCACGCCGTGCCGGCACAGGTGGACGATTGCCGGCGTCGTATCCAGGCCATGGAAACCGAGATCGAGATCCTCGGACGCGAAAGCGCCGTGGGGGTCGATCACAAGACGCGAACCGTCGAGGTGCATAACAAGCTTGCCCGTGAAAGGGAAACGCTTGCTCAGTTGGAGAAGCACTGGAACGAGGAAAAGGAAATCGTCGGCAAAGTGCTCGATCTGCGCGCGAAGCTGCGCAGTGCGGGCGTCGCTCCCGACGAAGCGGTCAGAGCCGCCGCGACCGGCGCTGGCGCGCCTGCGGCAGGCGAGGGGGGCAAGGATGCAGCCAGCGTTCAGCTAGAGCCCGAGGAGCGCGAGAAACTCGTTTCTGAATTGGCGCAGCTTCAGGACAAGCTGAAAGAGTTCCAGGGCGAATCGCCACTCATCTTCCCGAGCGTGGATGCGAACGCCATTGCCAGTGTCGTGGCCGATTGGACCGGTATTCCGGTTGGCCGCATGGTGAAGAACGAAATCGAGCAGGTGCTCAAGCTCGCGGACCTCCTTGAGCGCCGCGTCATCGGCCAGCGCTATGCCCTCGATGCGATCGCCCGCCGCATCCAGACCAGCCGCGCGAAGCTCGACAATCCGAACCGCCCCATCGGCGTGTTCATGCTGGTCGGCCCCAGCGGCACCGGAAAAACCGAGACGGCGCTCACGCTCGCCGAGGCTCTCTACGGTGGGGAACAGAATATCATCTCGATCAACATGAGCGAATTCCAGGAGGCCCACACCGTATCCACGCTGAAGGGCTCGCCTCCCGGGTACGTTGGCTACGGCGAGGGCGGCGTCCTCACCGAGGCAGTGCGGCGCAAGCCCTACAGCGTCGTCCTGCTCGATGAAGTCGAGAAGGCGCACCCGGACGTTCACGAGATATTTTTCCAGGTCTTCGACAAAGGCTGGATGGAAGATTCGGAGGGGCGGGTCATCGATTTCAAGAACACCATCATCCTCCTCACCAGCAACGCCGCTCAGGATGTCATCATCAACATGTGCAAGGACCCCGACCTGATGCCGAACGCGGAGGGGCTGGAAAAAGCCATGCGCGGGCCGCTCACAAAGGTGTTCCCAGACGCCCTGCTCAACCGACTTTTGGTCCTGCCGTACTATCCGATCTCCAAGGAAATGCTAAAAACTATCATCGGTCTGAACCTCCGGAAGGTCGAGAAGCGGATCGCCGAGAACTACAAGATCCCGTTCACCTACAGTCCCGAAGTTCCCGAACTCATCGCGCAACGCTGCACGGAACTCGAGCGCGGAGCCCGCATGGTGGACGCCATGATCACGAACACCATGCTCCCCGAGATCGGCCGCGAAATGCTCACCCGCCTCGCCGAGGGCTCCCCAGTCACCAAGGTCGAGATCGCGGTAAAGGATGGTGCTTTCGGATACAGCTTCTCCTGATCGTCGGCGCGGTGTCCGGACTTCGCTAATCAATGGACGTCGTCCGTGCCGATTGACTATCGACGAGATATTCAACCGAGCGGGCCAAGGAGTTGATCCATTTGGTGTACCACGTTGTGCGTGCGGTCCAACCCTTCACGTCCTCCGTCGCAATG
Source organism: Chthoniobacteraceae bacterium (assembly GCA_040081515.1). Lineage (GTDB taxonomy): Bacteria > Verrucomicrobiota > Verrucomicrobiia > Chthoniobacterales > Chthoniobacteraceae > SXWH01. Next base: position 1,240 of record JBEBGK010000181.1, on the reverse strand, counting down.
TCCGGAGTGCCTGCCATCCCGTCCTTTCGCTGATTCCGATTCGCTTTGCAGGGCGATACCAACAACGCTCGGGCGTTCGCCGAGCAGGGAAAGTCAAATCGTGCTCAAGAACGCATCGATCTTATCGATGCTGTCCTTCGAGTATTGAATCACCGTAACACCCGCCGAGCCATAAACCGTTTTGGCTTCCATCACGCCCTTGTCGGGGTGATCGGCTGTCATGCCGTGACCGATTTCGTGCAGGATGATGTTGGCGAACATCTTGTTGGTATCTCCCCCCCGGGTCTGCTTGTATTTCTGCAGCTGGGTGATGCTCATGAACGAGACGCTGGTTTTGCCGCCGACCACCTTCGCGTTGTAGCCGGCTTCCTTGCCGACGTGATTCGCAAGCTCTTGCCCGTCGATAGTCGCGTCGGGCAACGCGGCCTCCGCAATCTTGATCGCCTGCTGGATCGAGGCTTGGGAATTTTCGACCACATAGACCCGGAGGATTTTAGGTGTGGCGGCCGACAGCGGCAGCGTCTTTGGCTGTGTCCACGAGACGGTAAACTCCGCGTTGCTTTTCTTGAACTGCTTCTTGATCCGTTTGAGTTCGGAGCTAACCCCCGTTTGGATTTCAGTCCTGTCTTTGTCCGTGAAAAATGAGAGATTTGGATACTCGATGATCTCGACTTTCATCTTGAGCTGAGTACGGGGCGCGGAGCTCCTGCTGCCCTTGGCGCCATCGAGAAACAACGTTGTCCGCGCGGGCGCGTCGTTCCCGCCGACAGGACCCGGCGTGTTAACGGGCCCGTCGCCGCCGTACATCTGGCCGGGATGAAGCCCCAGCGATCCCGGCCCCGGCGCGTTTGCTCCCAGTGTCGCGCGGAAACTAAAGCCGACCGGTCCCGGTTTCCTCGATATTGCCATGACTCGTTTTAACGGTGTCCTCGTCAACGAAGGACGTGTGGACGGCCAACACGGGCCGGACGGGGGGTAAGCGACTGCAAGAAAGTTGCTTTTCCGTTCGCTGCACCGGAAACGATCGGAACAGGGAAGGGCATCGGGGAGTGAGAGCGGGAAGACGGATGAAGTGTCTCGTTGACGTCGCTCAGCTCTGGAGATTTCCCGAGGCTGGATGCAGTCGTGGCGAGTTTCATACGCTCAAGCTTTGTTCGCGAGAATGATGACCCTCTCCGATTTGCCAAGAATTCTTTTGCAGCGGGGGTTGAGGAGGGACGGGAGGGGGCAGTTTGGAGAC
>JBEBGK010001095.1:0-1668 GCA_040081515.1 Chthoniobacteraceae bacterium | reverse complement strand
CTGCCAGGATGTTCTGCGCACTCGGCTCTTGCATGCGGCCCGGTGCGTCGGCACCGGCTGCCAGCCGATCAGTCAGCAGCACGATATCATCTCTCCCGAAGTTCCTGGATCGCAAGGCATCCCAGACCAGGCGAAGATCGTTCGCCGGTGCCTCGAGACGCGAGATGCCTTCCAGCCGATAGTTCGAGATCCCGACAAGGAGCGCGTAGTTCTTTGCCTCGGCGCAGGGCGCTGATGCCGCTAGCGCAAGAAGCAGGCAAATCATGCGAGCCATATTGCCCCCTCAGCAGTTGCGCAGCGGCGACGAAACGCGGCCGTTCGAGGCGAAACCCGAACTTGAGCCCTTGCTCACTCACTGGTCCAAAGAGACTCTTCCATGATCGCCTGCTTATTCATCGTGCCTGGAGATTTTTCATGCTTAGGGTGTTGGTCCTTCTTGCGTCAACCGCAGTCTTTGCCGCGGTTGCTCCCACATCAGCCCAAGTGCTGGGCGACGGCAAGGCCAAACGCTTCGTCATCGAGGCTTTGCCCAGGACTCTATCACGCCGCGTGGAAGACCAGCGGCGGATGCTGGAACAGGTGGGTATCGAGAGGACCAACGAGACCCGCAAGGGGGTGTTCAACGGTTTGAAGATCTGGACGCCTGATATTCCGGCGGTGAAGGTCTGTTTCGTTGAAGGACAACGCGAGATGCTCGCGAAGATCGTGGCGGTCGCACTCGAATGGAAGGTATGGGCGCCAGGCGTGCCGCTTGATTTCGGCGACCCAAGCAATCCGCGCATCTGCGCCCCCGGCGTGGAGATTGCGCACATCCGGGTTGGTTTCAAGAGCTTGCGACGCAGAGTGAGCAGTCGATGAACCTGGAGCAATTCCACATTGGTGCCACAGACCCGGACGAGTTTAGACAGATTGTTCTTCACGAATTTGGCCACGCTCTCGGCCTGGAGCACGAGCATCAGAGCCCGATGTCCAAATGCAAAGACGAGTTCGATTGGTCAAAAATCTATAGCTATCTCGGTGGCGAACCGAACTACTGGTCGCCCGATACGGTCGATTTCAATATGGGGATCCTCAACGAGGTTGGATTGCTGGTAGAGAACTTTGATAGTGCCTCGATCATGCTTTACACGTTTCCGGCCGAGTATTTCAAAGAGGGCCGGCGCGCGACTTGTTTCAGCGAACCTAATCTGTCCCTTTCGGAGGGCGACAAGCGCATTATGGGCGCCATCTATCCGAATTCTGGCGATGAACGATCATCGTTGGTGGAGAGAATAAGAACTCACTTTATACAAAGGGTGGAAGCCTCCGGCGCTGTGCAGGGCAGCAAATCTGCGGTCATGCAATTGTTGCGGGAATACCTCCCGCAATCTAACTAGAGCCTTTTTCATGACATCAAGTCGATTGACGCGAGGACGAAAGTGGATGAGGTGGGCTAAGCGATCGCTGGGCCTGCCGATGTTACTTCTGCTGGTCGTGGGTGGTGCGGCTCCTGCTTGGGCAGAGAGGCGCGTAGCCCTCATCATCGGCAACAGCGCCTATCAACACACCCCACGGCTAATCAATCCCGCCAACGACGCAGATCTGATCGCCGATCAACGGCGGAAGGTTGGCTTCGAGGTCACACTGAGGACTAATCTCGACCTTGATGACTTCCAAAGGACTCTGAGC
>JBEBGK010001094.1:0-1672 GCA_040081515.1 Chthoniobacteraceae bacterium | reverse complement strand
GCCGGAGGATTCGTTGAAAACGATCCGGGTCCCCGCCAGTCACCGCGTCGAGTTGCTCGCGGCCGAACCGCTCGTGCAGGATCCGGTGGCGTTTGATTGGGATGTCTCCGGGCGGCTGTGGGTGGTCGAGATGGCGGATTACCCGCTCGGCATGGATGGCAACGGCAAGCCGGGCGGGCGCGTCCGCGTGCTCGAGGACACGGACGGCGACGGGCGCTACGACAAGTCCACGCTGTTTGCCGAGGGCCTGAATTTTCCGAATGGCATCATCACCTGGCGCGACGGCGTGCTCGTCACCGCAGCGCCGGACATCCTGTTTCTCAAGGACAGCGACGGCGATGGAAAGGCCGATGTGCGCGAGCCGGTCCTGCAGGGATTCCTCGAGGGCAACCAGCAGCTTCGGGTGAACGGACTGCGCTGGGGGCTCGACAACTGGATCTATTGCGCCATCGGCTCGCACCACTCCGGCTACGCATCAGGAACGAAGGTGAAATCCGTCCGCGCCGGCAGGGAGTTCGAACTCGGCAGCCGCGATTTCCGATTCCGCCCGGACACCGGCGAACTCGATCCCCAGAGCGGGCCGACGCAGTTTGGCCGCAACCGGGACGACTGGGGCCGCTGGTTCGGGACGCAGAATTCGTGGCCGCTCTGGCACTATGTGCTCACCGACCAGTATCTCCGCCGCAATCCGCACGTCGCCGCGCCCGTGCCGCTGCTGCAAGTGGTCGGGCCGCGCAATCCGAAGGTTTATCCGGCAAGCGCGCCGGAGAAGCGCTTCCACAGCTTCACCGAGGCGGGCCATTTTACCTCCGCGTGCGCGGGGATGATCTACCAGGACGAGTTGCTCTTCCCGCGCGGCGTGGAATCGCACGCATTCACCTGCGAGCCGTTTCACAATCTCATCCAGCACAATGTCCTTACTGACGACGGCGTGAGCTTCGCCGCGCACCGGGCGCCGGGCGAGGAGACCCGCGATTTCTTCGCGAGCGAGGACCGCTGGTGCCGCCCGGTGATGGCGCGCACCGGGCCGGATGGTGCGCTGTGGGTGGCGGACATGTACCGCTACATGATCGAGCACCCGCAGGTCCTCACGCCGCAGGGCAAGGCGGAGCTGATGCCGCATTACCGCGCCGGCGAAGACCGTGGCCGGATTTATCGCGTGGTGCCCGCGAATGCCTCCGCTCGCAAGCCGCTCCGCCTAGATCGGCTCGATGCGGAGCAACTCGTCGCCGCGCTCGATTCCCCGAACGGATGGCAGCGCGACAAGGCGCAGCAACTTCTCCTCTGGCGGAAAGAGGACGCTGCGATTCCGCATCTCGAGGCGCTCGCTGCGAAGAGCAAGAACCCGCGCGCCCGTCTGCATGCGCTCTGCACCCTGGACGGACTCTCCTCACTGAAACCGGAACTGGTCGGACGCGCTCTGGCCGACCCTCATCCCGGAGTCCGGGAGAACGCGTTGCGCCTCGCCGAGACCCGCGGCACCCCGGGCGAGATTGCCGCCGCGACAAAGCTCGTGGACGACGCCGACGCAAAGGTCCGCCTGCAACTCGCGTTTTCGCTGGGCGAATGGAACGACCCGCGCGCCGGGGCGGCGCTGGGGAGGCTCGCCGTTGCGGAACATCGCGACGGCTTCCTCACGGCCGCTGTGATGAGTTCCTCCAAAGCGCACGCC
>JBEBGK010001093.1:0-1673 GCA_040081515.1 Chthoniobacteraceae bacterium | reverse complement strand
GCAGGGACGTGACCACCAGGAAGAACACGTTCGAAGCGGCGAGCCCGGCCGAAATCTCCGGGTCCGACCAGAGGTTCGGCACGAGGAACGACAGGATGACCAGGAGGTGGGTCGAGATCACCATCCGTGCGGGCCAGACGAAGAGGAGCCCGGACGCGACGAGGAGGAGCGAAAGGCCCGCGTAGTGCGGCGAGTCCATGCCTTCGAGGAGGGTGGTGACCACGCTGATGCCGGTGGCGCCGACCAGGAGGCACAGCCCGGAGACCCGGTGAGGGTGCCGATCGAACCAGCGGCTGCGAACCACCGGGAAGAGGGCGAGCGTCAGCGCGGCGAAGACGGCGCGGGTGACGAGGAGGTTGCGCAGATCCTCCGGGGCCGCGAGTTGCCAGTCGAGGAGCGCGTAGACCGGGTAGAGGAGAAGACTACGGTATAACGCCGTGAGTGTGCCACGGCGGTTGCGGTCGAGCAGCCAGAGGCTCCATCGGGACTCGATCGCGGCGTCGATCACGATCGGATCATGCCACTTGAACCCTCCCCCGCGAGGTCGGTCGCGTATGCAGCCCGGAGGGAGTCCGCCGCCAGGGGCTGCGCGAGCAGGTGCATGAGCTTCACGGTCGCCGCTTCCATCGTCATCGAGCCGGTCGGCAGTCCGCCGGCGTCAAGGGCCGCCCGACCGCCTTCGTACGCGCGGAGATCCACGGTGCCGCGCAGGCATTGACTGTGGATCGCGACGGCGACGCCCTGGTCGGTGGCGCGCCGGATTGCGTCGGGCCAGCCGTTCCGGGGCACGTTTCCGGATCCGAACCCGCGCAGGACGACCCCACGCCCTCCCCCTGCGACGAAGGAGTCGAGCACCACAGGCGAGCTCCCTGGCGTGACCTGGAGCACGGCCACCCGCTCGTCGAACCCCTGACGCAGCTGAAAGGGGCCCGGGACCTCCAGGGGCGGCGTGGTCGCCCGGACCTCCACTCCCATCTCGAGGAGCGGGGGGAGATCGGGGCTCTCGAAGGCTTCATAGCTTTCGATGCTGGTCTTGGTGGCGCGATTGCCGCGGAACAGCCACCGGCCGAAACAGATGCACACCTCGGGGATGGCCATCCCGGCGCAGAGCGCGGCGTGGATCAGGTTGGTGCGGGCGTCCGTGCGGACAAGCGCGATGGGCCGTTGGGCGCCGGTGAGCACCACGGGCCTGTCGAGGCCGCGGAGGAGGAAGGACAGCGCGGACGCGGTCCACGCCATCGTGTCGGTGCCGTGGACGATGACGAACCCGTCGAATTCGCCGAGACGGCTCGCGACCGTGCCGGCGAGCAGGGTCCAGTGGGCGGGGGTGAGATCCGAGGAGTCGAGGTTGCAGAGCAGCTCGGCCTCGATGTGGACCTCGCGCTCGAGGCCCCGTAGGTACGCCAGGATGTCCTCGGCGAGGAGATGGGGCGCCAGGGGCCCCGGATTCTCCGAGCGCATGCCCAGCGTGCCGCCCGTGTACAGGAAGAGGACGCGCGGGATCGCGCCGGGCATCACGCCTCCAGGGTGAAGGACCACTCGGCGAGGCCGATGGTCAGCCGCTCCCCGCCAAAGAGCCGCATCACCGTCACGGGTTCTCCCGAGACCCGGGTTCCGTTCAGCGACCCCTTGTCCTCGATGAAGTAGTGTCCGTTCTTCTCGAAGATCCGGCA
>JBEBGK010001092.1:0-1675 GCA_040081515.1 Chthoniobacteraceae bacterium | reverse complement strand
CGGTTCGACATGGGGCCGACCATCCTCACCCTGCCTGACGTGCTGAAGCGCATCGTCGCCGAGGCCGGCCGCGAGATGGAACAACATCTCGACCTGGTGCGGCTCGATCCGCAATGGCGCTCGTTCTTCGACGGCGGCGACCAGGGTTTCGAGCACGAGACGGGGCATCAGTGGATCAACTTCCTCTCCGGCACGCCCTACGCCTCGGGCACGCCGCATTGGCCGAAGGGCAACGTCGCCATCAACGTCATGGGCTTTTCGATTCCTCCGAGCGGCCAGGGTGGCACTTACAGCTTCACGTTCACTCCCAATGGCTCCGGTGGTTACGTGGTCGGCGCGGGCAGCACCATCAACCAATCCACATTCAACCCAATGGAGCTTTATCTCATGGGCCTCGCTGCGCCTGCGGAAGTCCCGACGTACTTTGTTCTGAACGACCAGAACCAGAACGTCACGGCCGGCCAGACGCTCACCGCCGCCGAGATCACGCTGGTGGATATCAACACCATCATCGCGGCCAAAGGCGCGCGCTCGCCCGACAGCACCACCTCGCAGAAGACCTTCCGTTGCGCGACCATCGTCGTCTCCGAGCAGTTGCTCGACCCATACGCCATGGCGCTCTACGACTTCTTCGCCCGGCGGAGCGAGGCCAAGCAGCAACTGACCTTCGCCAGCGGCCTCGCCACCGGCACTTGCAACCCTTGGTATCTCGCCACCGGCGGCCGCTCCGTGATGTTCTCGAAAATCGCCGATGACATCCCCGTCGTCGCTGCCAGCCGTGACATGATGGGCAATGCCCAGCTCACCTTCACCGGGAAGACCGGAATCACCTACCAGCGGCAGGAGTCGAGCAATCTCGCCGGTTGGAGCGATGCCGGCGCGCCGGTCGCCGGTCCGGTGGTCGTTCCGGCCGGCGAAGGGTCCGTGACCGTGCCGGTGGCCGCGCCCGCCCCGGGCGCGCCGACGTTCCATCGCTTCAAAGTGAACTATTGAGGCACGGCCGCTCACTCCCCAACGCCGATCGATGCTCCAGCCCTGCTCAGCACAGCCGGCGAAAAGGTAATTCGCGTGCCGTTCGAGCCCCGGGCGTTACAGTCCATCCTCCACTGAATCCCATGAATCCCACCCTTCTCTCCCGTCGCGATTTCATCGGACGCACCGCACTAGCAGCCGCAATGACCGCCACCAGCCCGCTCGCCGCGCTCGGGCAGCAGGATCGCCGCTTCCAGATCATCGCCTTCAGCAAGCCGTTCGCGCATCTCAATTTCGAGGAGACCGCCGATTTCGTCGCCGACATCGGATGGGACGGGATCGAGTGCCCGGTGCGCAGCAAGTCCGGGCACATCGCGCCGGACAAGGTCGCGGAGGATCTGCCGAAAATGGTCGAGGCACTGAAGAAGCGCGGCAAGGAGGTGACGCTCGTCACCACCGAGATCACGAAGATCGATCCGCTCGCGGAAAAAGTTCTGCGCACGATGGCGAAGCTCGGCATCAAGAAATACCGGCTCGGCTTTGCAAAGTACACCAAGGACAGACCGATTCCCGAGACGCTCCGCGAGACCGGCGCCGCGCTGAAGGATCTCGCCGCGCTCAACCGCGAACTCGGCCTCCAGGGCGGATGGCAGAATCATTCCGGCGCCGATTACGTCGGCGCACCGATCTGGGACGTGTGGAC
>JBEBGK010001091.1:0-1675 GCA_040081515.1 Chthoniobacteraceae bacterium | reverse complement strand
CGCCACGGTTGCCGCCGCACTCTCCTCCCGCAAACCGGGGAACACCCCGCCCTGCACAATGCCGAACTGGGCCTGGCCTCGGGTGACGACCGTCACATCGTCCACCGGCCGGGCCCGCAGCTCGAGCAGCCGCTCGCGCGCGCGGCGCGCCCAGCGAACCGTCCGCTCCATCGACGCGCGCGCCGCACCCTCCTCCGCCGGATGCGCGAGGCATTCGTCGAGCACCATGGCGATATCCGATCCGAGTTGTGCCTGGATATCGGTGGCCTTCTCCGGAGTGAGCAGGTGGGCCGAGCCGTCCAGGTGCGACTTGAAGTGAGCGCCCTGCTCATCCACTTTCCGCCGCTCAGCAAGACTGAAGACCTGGTAGCCGCCGCTGTCGGTGAGGATCGGCTTGTCCCACCCGATGAAGCGGTGCAAACCGCCTCGGCGCGCGATGAGATCGTCACCCGGACGCAGGTATAAGTGATAGGTGTTGCTCAGGAGGATCTCCGCGCCGAGCGCGTTGAGCTGCTGATTGGTGATCGCTTTGACGACGCCCTGTGTCCCGACGGGCATGAACGCCGGGGTCTGGATGACGCCATGCGCCGTCGTGAGCACGCCGCGTCGCGCGGCGCCGTCGGTGGAGGTGACCTGGAAGTCGAATCGCGCGTCGCTCATGAATGCGTTCACAGTTTACAATCGCGCCACATCCCGCATGAACCAATGCCGCCATCCACGTGCACTCGCGCTCCTCCTGTTCGCGACCGCGACACGCCCGACGCACGCCGCCGGACTGACCGAAGCGCCCCGTCTGAGCGCAGCGTACGAGGACATTCTGAACGGGCGCCTCGACGACGCCCGCGCGAAACTGGCCACGGCGTGCCCGCCCGCGCCACCGGTCGCGTGCGAGTCGCTTGGCTTGGTGATTCTGTGGTGGCAAATCGTCCTCGATCCCGATAGCCGGGCGCTCGACGCTCAGCTCGAGACGCGTTCCGCCTCCGTCATCGCGGCAGCCCAGGCGTGGACGATGCGGGAACCGCAGCGGGCGGAAGCGTGGTTCTATCTCGCCGGATCGTACGGCCCCCTCGTCCAGTGGCGGGTCCTGCGCGGCGAGCGCCTGGCCGCCGCGCGGGACGGCAACCGTATTCGCTCCGCCCTCGAGCGTGCACGCGCACTCGATCCGACGCTGCAGGACGCGCTCTTCGGCATCGGGCTCTACCACTACTACGCCGATGTGGCCCCGGCGGCCGCGAAGCTGCTTCGCATTCTCCTCCTCCTGCCGGGGGGCGATCGGCGTCAGGGTCTGCGGGAAATGATCGCAGCGCGTGACAACGGCGCGCTCCTGCGAGGCGAGGCCGACTTCCAGCTCCACTACTTGTATCTGTGGTACGAAGGACAACCGCAGCGAGCGCTCGAGCTGCTCCGCGGGTTGGACAGCCGCTATCCCGCCAATCCGGTGTTCCTCCAACGGATCGCCGAAGTCCACAGCGACTACATGCGCGATCATCCGTCCAGCGCGGCCGCCTGGCAGACGCTGCTGGAGCGGACGCGAGCCGGCCGTTCGAGCGCTCCCGTCCTCGGCGAGGCGCGCGCGCGCCTCGGCCTTGCCATCGAGCTCGACGCAATGTTCGAAACCGACCTGGCCATCGAGCAGCTGGAGCGAGTCGTGCAGTCTCGGCCGAGTGCCCCAGCC
>JBEBGK010001090.1:0-1679 GCA_040081515.1 Chthoniobacteraceae bacterium | reverse complement strand
ACCCCAGCGGTGCGTCGCCCTGGCATCGCATGGAACCCGGCAAATCACTGCTCGAACGCGCGCTCAAGCTCACCGTCAAGCACGAGGCATGGCCGAAGGCAGGCAACGAAAGGTAGTCGAGGGCTTCAGCCCGTGACAGGTCCGCCGCGGGACGGGTGCGCAAACTACGCGTCCGCGTCTTCGCGCGCTGAAACGCGGGACTACTTTTTCTGCACCTTCGCCGCGACCTTCAGCCGCAGCGCGTTCAGCCGGATGAAGCCCGTGGCGTCGTCCTGATTGTAGGCCTTCGTCGGGTCGGCTTCCATCGTGGCGATGTGCGGATTGTAGAGGCTCACCGGCGATTTGCGGCCGCTGACCATGATGTTTCCCTTGTAGAGCTTCACGCGCACCGTGCCGGTGACGTTCTTCTGGCTCTCGGTCACGTAAGCCTGCAACGCGTAGCGCTCCGGCGCGTACCAGAATCCGTTGTAAACCAGTTCGGCGTACTTGGGGATGAGCGCATCGCGCTGATGCATGACCTCGCGATCCATCGTGAGCGTCTCCATCTGCCGGTGCGCAAAGTGCAGGATCGCGCCGCCGGGCGTCTCATACACGCCGCGCGATTTCATTCCGACAAAGCGGTTCTCCACCATGTCCACGCGCCCGACACCGTGTTTGCCTCCGAGTTTGTTGAGCGTCTTCATCACGCCGAGCGGCGAGAGCTTCTTCCCGTTCACGGCGACGCAGTTGCCCTTCACAAAATCGAGCGTCACAAACTCCGGCTTGTTCGGCGCATCCTCGGGAAAGACGGAGAGCGTGGTGAAATAGTCGCGGTATTTCAGGTCGCCCGCGTCGAACCACGGATCCTCGAGGATGCCGGCCTCGTAGGAAATGTGCAGGAGGTTGCGGTCCATCGAGAACGGCTTCTTCGCGCTCGCCTGCACCGGAATCTTGTACGCCGCACAGTAGTCGATCATTTCCTGCCGCCCGGGAAACTCGGTCCGATACCGCTCATCGCGCCACGGCGCGATGACCTGCAAATCCGGCGCGAGGGCCGCGGCAGTCAGTTCGAAACGCACCTGGTCGTTGCCCTTGCCTGTCGCGCCGTGCGCGATGGCGTCCGCCTTTTCCTTCTTCGCGATCTCCACCATGCGTTTCGCGATCAGCGGCCGCGCGATGCTCGTGCCCAGGAAATACTGCCCCTCGTAAATCGCGCCTGCCTGCAACATCGGATAGATGAAGTCGGTCGCGAATTCCTCCTGGAGATCGTCGATGTAGATCTTCGAAGCGCCGGTCTTCTTCGCCTTGCTTTCCAAGCCGTGGAGCTCCTCCTCCTGCCCGATGTCCGCGCAAAATGCGATCATTTCGGCGTTGTACTTTTCTTTGATCCAGGAAAGGAGAACCGAGGTGTCCAGACCGCCAGAGTATGCGAGAACGATTTTCATAAAGGGCGCGGATGAAACACTGCGGCAGGCGGCGGATTCAAGCGCGGAACGCCGGCTTCCTCGGGCGGCTTCCCTTGCTCAGCGAACGCGCCAGTCGCCCAAACCGCCGCCGTATAGATATCCTGCCGAAGCGACTTGCCCGTTCGCTGTCATCCGCCAGATGAATATCTGGCCGAAATTGTTCTGGAAGATGATGTCCGGAACCGCATCCCGGTTCATGTCCATCACCGCGGCGATTCTCCAGTCCCCCAAGCC
>JBEBGK010000180.1:0-6783 GCA_040081515.1 Chthoniobacteraceae bacterium | reverse complement strand
ATCCACCACCGGCTTGCACCACTGCTTGGTCCGCACATCGAGCAAGCCCGTCCCGCTCGCATCGCCATACGCCATCGCCTTCTCGCCCGTGAGATGGAAATTGATGTAATCGTGCGGCAGCAGCACCGTCTTCAGCGCCTTGAAATTCTTCGGCTCCTTCTGCTTGAGCCATAGAATCTTCGGCGCCGTATAGCCCGGCGGCATCGCATTCCCCGAGAGCCGGATGAGCCCCTCCGCCCCGCCAAACTCCGCCTCGATCTTCTGGCATTCCTCAGTCGTGGACGTGTCGCACCAGAGCTTCGCCGGGCGGATCACCTTGTTCTTCTTGTCCAGCGGAACGAACCCATGCTGCTGCCCGCTCACCCCGATCGCCTTCACCCCGTCCTTCTTCTTCCCGAGCTGCTCCAGACAAGCCCGCACCGTGGCATCCACCGCATCCAGCCACACCTTCGGGTCCTGCTCCAGATGCCCCGGCGGCAGACCCTCGATCAGCCCGTAGCTTTGGGATGCGCTCGCGGCGATCTTCCCGGACGCGAGGTCCAGGGCGATGCACTTGGTGCTCTGCGTGCCGCTGTCGATGCCGAGAGTAATCATAAATGACGGACGCCGATACTTCCCGCAGGCGCCACCCCGGCTCAATGCGAAAGTTCACATGGCTCTTCATTCCCGCCCGACGGATTCTGCCGAAACTCCCTTGCCGCGAGACCAACATCACGGGGCGGGACCATCGACTTCGACGCCCCGCTTTCGGAAATGCGCTTCGACTCTCGCTTCGTTGCTGGCGATTCCCAGCGAAGTATCGAAGTCACAGTCTCCACAGCTTTCTTCTTTTCCCCGGCGAGATACCCCTTCGCGATGCGAAGGATCTCCGCCATCTTTTGTTTCTCGTCCTCAGTCATGGCCGGTCAAGCCATTGGCCGGTTGCTGGCGCGAACAGATCCGCGCGAGCGGAGTCCAGCATGCTCACCGGAGTCCTTGCAGGACCTCCAGCCCTTGCTCGCACGAGCGCAGGCCAGCCCTTTTTGGAGGACGATTGTCGGGTCGGGATTCTTCTCATGGGGACTGTTACCGCCCCCGAGGTCCGTCCGCGACTAGGTCGTTCCTTGCCTCGACCGGGAAAACCCTTGTGTCTGAAGGCCGTGCCGACGGGCACCGACCACTGAGATGGCCCGTTCAAATTTTCCGAAAGCATCCCTTGATGGAGTATATTACAGTGATATCATTTCGATGTCACTCCTATGCAAAACTCGTCCACCCGTTCCACTCCCACCCAAGAGATTCCCCACCGCGCGCTCAGCGGTTGGCCGATGCTCCTGATCAATAGTGCCCTTCTCATCGGCGGCATCGTCGTCCTCATTCTCGGCGTCCGTGAGGCTGCCGACCATGATCGCTTCTCCAAGCTCATCCTTCTCGGGCCCTTCGTCACATTGCTCGGCTTCATCTCGCTGTTCGGACATTTCACCCTCCAGCCAAATGAAGCGCGCGTGCTCATCCTCTTCGGCAACTACCGCGGCACGGCGCGCGACAGCGGGTTCTTCTGGGCGAATCCCTTCTACTCCCGCGCCCGTGCCCGCATCCCGCTCGCCGGCGGTGCTGCCACGCCCACGCATACTCCGCAAGGCCACGCGACGATGCCGCATCGCACACTCGGCGCGAAGCTCTCGCTGCGCGCCCGCAATTTCATCAGCGACAAACTCAAGGTGAACGACAAACGCGGCAACCCGGTCGAGATCGCCGCCGTGGTCGTCTGGCGCGTGGCCGACACCGCCCGCGCCGCCTTCGATGTCGATGACTTCGAGAGCTACGTCCAGATCCAGAGCGAGTCCGCCATCCGGCACATCGCGAGTCTCTACAGCTACGATCGCGGCGAGGAGGTCGAGCCCACCCTGCGCGACAGCGCCGATGAAGTCGCAGAAGCCCTCCAGGGCGAACTCCGCGTCCGCCTCGAGAAAGCCGGCGTGGCCGTGGACGAAGCCCGGCTCACCCACCTCGCCTACGCCCCAGAAATCGCGCAAGCCATGCTCCGCCGCCAGCAAGCCGAGGCGGTCATCTCCGCGCGGACGAAGATCGTCCACGGCGCCGTGAGCATGGTCGAAATGGCCCTGCGCGAACTCTCGGAAAAATCCGTGGTGATCCTCGACGAAGAGCGTAAAGCCGCGATGGTCAGCAATCTCCTCGTCGTCCTCTGCAGCGACCACGAAGCCACCCCCGTGATCAACGCCGGCACACTCTACGCCTGAGCGGAATGGCTGCGCCCGAACGCAAACCCTTCCTCCTCCGCATCCCGCCCGAGCTGTGGAAAGAGCTCGAGAAATGGGCCGCGGACGAATTGCGCAGCGTCAACGGCCAGATCGAATTCCTCCTCCGCCAGGCCGTCGCCAAAAGGAAGAAGCAGCCACCGCCGGAAGAGTGATCCGCGATCGAAGTTTTCCATCCATCCCGCCGCGCCGCATGCCTTGTCAGGAATGAAACGGAGTCGCATCGCCGCCGCCAGATTGGGCTGGGCCAGCAAATTGGCGGCAGCCGCCCCCATGTGCCACTCCGCCAATGGCGCAACCGGTGGAACGCGCAGCAGACGTCGCGTTCCACCGGCTATTCACGCACAACGAAACGCGCTGGGGAGCGACGCGTTCCACCGGAGATTTCCGTTGCGGGTGCGCTTTTCGGGGGCGATAACCGATGCGCTCCCCGCTCTCAATGCAACCGATGGTCAAGAAGCTCCTCCATACCCGATACCGTGTCGCCGATCTCGAGAAGACGGTGGCCTTTTACCGCAATGTGCTCGGCCTGGAGGAGGTGGACCGGAAGGTGTCGCCGCGCGGATCGAAGCTGGTCTTCCTCCAGACGCCGGACAGCGAGGAACTGATCGAGATCTGCGAGTTTGCGGCGAGCGGGCCGGTGATCGTGGGGCCGGACCTGACGCATCTCGCGTTCGAGGTGGAGGATCTCGAGGCGTTCGCGAAGCACGCGGCGGCGAAGGGGCATCCGCTCTCGGACGGGCCGACGCGCACGAGCAACGGGAGCGTGATCGCCTTTGTGGATGCGCCCGAGGGATACGAAATCGAACTGATCCAGCGGCCGAAGAATCCCTAGCGGCGCGACGGCGGCCGGGCTCCATTTCCCCTAACCGATCTTCGTGATGGAATTTGACTGGCTCGACGCCCCATTTGAACTCGGCAAGCTGACCCCGAAGGAAATCGAGGAGTCGTTCGAGGATCCCTTCAGCCTGCGGCTGATGCCGGATGTGGAGATCGCCGGCGAGGGGCATGCGCGGTATTTCAACCTCGGCAAGAGTGTCGATGGCCGCGGGGTGTTCACCATTTTCTGGTCGGATGGAAAGAACATCCGCTGCATCCTGTCGCGGGAGATGACGGCGGAGGAGCTGTCGTTCTTTGAGCGCAAGGCGCAGGAGATCAACTGACCGATGAAGACGATCACCGCATGGAGCCAGGTGCCGAAGTTCGGTTCGGAGGAGGAGGAGGCGCAGTTCTGGCAGGGCGCGCGGATCGATTCGCGGCTGATGGCGCAGGCGCTGCTCCGCGCGGACAACCGGGAGAGCACGACGATCACGCTGCGGTTCGACCCGCGGATGCTGGCGAGGATCAAGCGCGTCGCCCGCTCGCGATACCTGAACTACCAGAGCATGATCAAACAGTGGCTGAGCGAGCGGCTGGAGAAGGAAGTGGAGTAGCCTCCGGCGGAACGCGTCGCTCCGCGCGCGTTTCCCCCTCGCCCGCACAACGAAACGCGCGCGGAGTGCGCGTTCCACCGGCACAACGAAACGCGCGCGGAGCGATGCGTTCCACCGGGATCAGCTCGTGGCGACGAGCATCACGCCGATGCCGATCAGCACGACGCCGACGATCAGCGCGGGGGTGATTTTTTCCTTCAGAAAGACCGCGGCGGCGCCGAGGAGGACGATCCGGTTCAGGCCCTCGAAGGGATAGAGCAGGCTCAAGTCGAACCAACTGAGCAGGCCGAGCCAGATGAAGAAGCGCAGCGCCATCACCGCCACCCCGCCGCCGAGGATGCCCACCGCCTGCCGGCGCGCCTGATCCCAGCGGTGCCCCATCGCGACCTTGAACAGGATCTGGCCGGCGATCGCGCAAAGCTCCATGAAGACGATGAGGGCGAGGGTGAGCGCGTTCAAGGTCTGGCCTCCGCCTCATCCTCGAGCTTCTCCTCGACTTCCTCCTCGACCGCCGCGGCCGGTTTCGCGCTGATGATCACGCCGGCCACCACGAGCAGGATGCCGAGCCACCGCTTTGCCGAGATGTCCTCGCCGAGCCAGAACCAGCAGCCAATCGGCACGAGGACATGCACGACGCCGGAGAGATTGAAGGCGACGGCGAGCGCGATGGTGCGAAGGGCGGCGAGCCAGGTGAGGAGGCTGGCGATGTTTGCCACGATCCCGAGCCAGACCCAGCCCGAGGCCATGCTGCCGAGACCGAACCAGCCTTCATGCCCGCCCTCACCCGCCCCGCGCTTGAGGAGCAATTCCGACGCGGCATCGGCGAGGCAGCTCACGGCGACAAGGACGTAGGCGCGTGCAAGACCGGACCGCGGGACGGGCTCTTCGCGCGATGATTTCTCGTCTGATGGCATCGCGGGAGAGTAGGGATTGCGCGCGGCTTGTCGATGCACCCCGAAGCGGACTTGCGGCTTCGCGCCCGCGTTTTTAACCTTCCCGCACTTCACCGTGAAAATTTTTGCTCACTCCAAATGGGACGCGATTCCCGTCATCTGCGGCATCGCACACGCCGCCTACCTCGGGCTGCTGTTCGCGATCTTTCCATACGCGCCGTGGTGGGTGCTGCTCCCGCTCGGCTTCGCCTATTCGGTGAGCATCTCGTGGAACATCAACGGCATCGCGCACAACTTCATCCACAACCCCTACTTCACCTCGGCCGCGCTGAACCGCGCGTTCAGCTGGCTGCTCTCGGTGACGATGGGTTTTTCGCAGCAGTTCTACGACCTCGTGCATCACCGGCATCATCAGGGCAACAGCGACCGCCCGGGGCCGGACGGCGACACGGTGGACTGGCTGTCGATTTACCGGCACGGCATGGACGGCGAACCGGAGAGCCCGTGGACTTACACGTTCTTCGGACTCTTCCGCGATGATCCGAAGTTGATCTTCAACGAGATCAAGCGGCGCAGTCCCTTCAATGCGTGGTGGGGTGTGTTCGAAATCGCATCGTGGGTCGCGCTCGTGTTGCTCGGCTTCCTCGTGAACTGGAAGTTCATGCTCTTCTATTTCCCCTGCTATTACTTCGGCCACTGCCTCTCGTACCTGAACGGCTACTACCTCCACTACGGCGGCAATCCCGACGTGCCGATCGCGTGGGGCGTGAGCAGCTATCACAAGTGGTACAACCGGCTGTGGTTCAACAACGGCTACCACGCCGAGCATCACTTCCGCCCGCGGCAGCACTGGACGCAGATGCGCCAGCTCCACGAGCAGATCCACGAGGAACAGCGGCGCGCCGGAGTCCGCGTGATCCAGCCGCCGCACGCGCTGGGCTTTCTCGATCCGAATCTGCCGAAACGCGTCCGCCACGCCAGGCCCGTGACCGCCGGCCCGGAGCCCGGCTAGAGATCGGCTGCATTCGGGAAACGCTTCAGCACGGGATCGTGGCGGGTCGGCTCGAGGTACTTGATCGCCAGTTTGAAGAAGGGATTCAGCAGCGCGGAATTGGCGCGCGCATAAAGGTCCTGCGGGGCGAGGACCATGCGCAGGTGGGCCTTCGGATCGTAGTTCAGCGGGCCGGTGTGGTAGGTCTTGATGCCGTTCCGCAGCGACCACTCGATGACGTCGCGCCACGTCACGAAATAGAGGTGGAGGTCGAGCGCGACCGCGTAGTCGAGGCCCACGGCGAGATCATAGAGTGTGCCCTCATGCACGAGGCAGAGGCTGAACGCGATGATGCGCCCCTGCTGGCGCCAGATGAAATACCGGGCGCGGTCGGGCATCTGCCGGCCGATCTGCCGGAAGTAATCCTTCGTGAGTTCCTCGAACTTGAAATCCGACCGGTGAAAGGTCTGGAGGTAGAGCGGATGGAGTTCCTCCACGTGCGTCGAGGCATCCGTGAGCACCTCCATCGCGATCGGCGGCGCGTCGTCGAGCGCGCGGAATTTCCGGCGCAGGTTCTTCCGGAAAATCCGGCCCAGCCTCGTCATCATGTAATCCTCGAAGCTCGCGAAATCGAGACCGAGCGTCGCGCCCGGCATGCTCGGCGCGCGCTGGAATCCGGCGCGTGAAAAGGCGGCGAGGCTTTCGCGATAGCCCGAGGGGAAATCCTTCAGGAGGATCAGCGCCGCCTTCCCGTGCGGGCGAAACGCCGTGATCGCGTCGAGCAGCGCCGGCGCGAGCCATCCGCCGCCGTGATCGAGTTCACCCTCGCCGGCCGCGCAGCCGATCATCATCACGCGCATCCGGAGGAACCCCGGGAACCGCCGGCGGATTCCCTCGACGAGCGAACGCAGCCGGCGCGGCAGCCCCGCGAGGAGATCCTGCTGGACGAAAAAGAACGGCTGCACCGCCCACGCGCCGGACGCGGGATCGCGCAGGATGAAATAGCGGTGATCGAACTGCTCCCCGAGGCTCGACTCCAGAAGTTCGTAGTAGCGGAGATCCTTGCTCCGCGAGGCGAACGCCGCGCCGCGGATCGGCGCCGGGATTTCCGCCACGGATTTCACAACCCATGCCGGGCCGCGCGCGCCGTCGAGCCGGAGCGCCTCCGGCCCGATGCCGGGATCGGCCGCCGCCTGTGGAGCAGTGCC
>JBEBGK010001089.1:0-1682 GCA_040081515.1 Chthoniobacteraceae bacterium | reverse complement strand
TATTTGCTCGATACCGATTTGATTTCGCTCTTGGATTTCGAGACGTCCGGAGTCGGGTTGGTTGACCTTGTGGAGTAGGCTTCGACCGCCAGGATCTTCTTGTCATGGATGCCCACCACCGGCTGGTAGACAATGTCGAAATCCTGCGTTTCGATCGCGAGCCGCAGCTCAAGCTCGATCGTGCGGGCAATGGCCTGCTTCTGGTCGAGCATTTCGTCATACCAGGCCAGTCGCATCTTGCCGGCACGCTTCGCCGAATACATGGCGACGTCCGACCGACGCATCAGTTCGCTCGAATCGAAATCATTGAGGCTGACAGACGCCAGGCCGATACTCGCGCCGACCAGCACGGTGCGCTCGTCGATGCGAAAGGGGCGCGACAGTTTGTCGAGCATCGCCCGAGCCGTATCCTGGAGCTCGTTCACCGCCGATGCGCCCGGCACCATGATTGCGAACTCATCGCCGCCAAGCCGTGCGACCATGCCGCGCGTGCCCACCAGCTCCTCGAGCAGGATGGCGATGCTCTTGATCAGGCGGTCGCCAACATGGTGGCCATAATTGTCGTTGATTCCCTTGAAGCCATCGAGATCGATCAGTGCGAGCGCCAACCTCTCTCCGCGCTTGAGCCGGAGATCCAGTTCCTTCCTCAGGGCACGCCGGTTGGGCAGGTTGCTCAGGCTGTCCACCATTGCCTCTTCCGCCAATTTGGAAACCGAACGGAATACATGGCGTCCGACCAGGATGCCAATGAGGAGATAGAGGAATGACGCGATTGCGATCCACGGCAGCGCGCGCTCGATTGCCTTGATTCCCGGATGGGCGGGTGTCCAGCTGAGATTGGCAACAGGTTTCGCCGCTGTGTCACGGACTTCAATACTGGCTTCCCCTGACGGGAGTTTGGACAGCTTCATGTCGTTGAGCAACAGGCTGCGACCTATCCAGTCGGCGGCATCCTGACCGAACGGCTTGGTAAAGACGAGCCAATAGGGACCCGTCTTGGGCACGATGCGGTCGAGCGTGCTGTTGGTGGGGACGATATTGGCCAAGCCGATCAGCACCGGTCCGCCGGGCGATCCGGCGATGCCTCCAACCGCCTGCCTCTGCCGCTTTGCCCGTTCCAGCAGGATCTTGAACGGCTCGCCATATCGAGCAGCCGGATCGAAGCGGACCGGGCGGCCATGATTATAGCCGAGCAGTGGTTGCCCCTCATGATTCAGGATCAGTACGGTATCGTAATTTTTGTCCTCGGCAGTCGAGATGCCCCAACTACTCCACAAGAAGGACTGGTCCTTAAGGCCACCATAGACGACGGTCGCTGCATCGTCCCAGATGGCGTTGTCGTCTGCCATGACGATGATCTGCTGGACTTGCGCCTGGACGGCGGATGTAACAGCGGCGCGCGTTCGCTCGGTATCGACTGAATCCGCTTCATCGATGGCGCGAACCAGGCTGAAGCCCAGCACGGCGACGAACAGCACGATCATCACGATGATGGGTGAAGCAGGCCCTATACGAAATTTTCGCCGCACATTTCGTCCCTTGTTCCCGTCTTGGGAATAGGAACAAAGTCCTGCAATTCGGTTAATCCGGAACTATAAAATGACAGATTTCTGCGACTTATGCAAAAGCGGCTTCAGAAAATATCCTCACTTTGGACCTATTTCCAAAGTCACGCCCTAGTG
>JBEBGK010000179.1:0-6798 GCA_040081515.1 Chthoniobacteraceae bacterium | reverse complement strand
GGTACGCTCCGCTGCACTCGGCATCGAGCGGCAGCGTTCCCTGCGGGCCCAGCAGGCGGAAACGGCTGAGCCGCGCGGTGAATTTTCCATCGTGCGCGCCGGCATTGCCTTTGCCCGCCCAGGTGACCTCCACGCCGCCGCCCAGCGGCGCCGGGAGCAGGGCGGGGGAGAGGATGGCCTTGTAAATGGCGAGATCCTTCGCGGAGAGCCGCACTTCGCCCGCGTAGCTTCCGTCGGCGAGGCTGATCCGCCCGGTTCCGCGCAGGAAATCATCCGCGCGCAGCAGGTGGGCGCTGATGATCTCGAGTTCGCGCCCACGGAATACGAGCGCCGCATTCAGGACGTCCACGGGAGCCGTGCGCCATTGCAGGCCGCTGCCGTTGACGATGAGCTGTCCTTCGAACTGCGCCGGCCTTCCGGCCTCCGCGCCATTGCCGCTCACCGAGCCGTGGATGAAGAGCTGTCCGGCGGCGTATTTGAAATCGGGCAGGACCAGTGCGGAGAGCTCGGTGAGATTGCGGATGTCCGCGTCCACCTTGAGATCGAACTGCCGGTCCCACCAATGTGCGCCCGGCTGCGGCAGCGCCATGGAGCCCTTGATCGTGAGCTGGTTCTTCCCCTGGCGGAGTTGCAATTCGGGAATCTGCAGCCGTCCCTCGAAGAGCGACAGGCCAAGCACCAGCGAATCCCACTGCCGCGATTCCCATTGGAATGCGCCGGCCTCGAGGCGGACCGTCGCCTCGGCGGTGGAGAAATCACCGGGCATTCCCCGGAAGCTGAACCGGCCTTCCTTCAGATTTCCGCCGGCTGCTTCGCCGAGATTCACGAAGGTGACGAGACCCGCGATGTTGATGTTCGAGAAATTGCCGGTGGCGTCGATGTGCCACTGCCCATTCTGCGTAATGCTCTCGGCCTCCGCGTCGATCCTCCCGCCGAAGGCGTCGAGAGCCGCGGAGAATTGCAGCCTGCCGGAGCCGCCTTCGCCGGAGGAAACGGTGACCGTCTGCACCGTGACGTCGGGCGCGAGGCGCAGCGCTGCGAGCGTGACCTTCGGGCCCTGCAACGCGGTCCGGCCGATGACTCCGGTGAACACCCGGCTGCCGGCGCGGCTTTTCCAGATCACCTCACCGGCGGCAAACGTGCCCGCGTCCGTCTCGCTCAATGACAGCCGAGTCTTCCGCGCGCGGAGATATTCCGCCCCGTGGGCGAGGATGAAGTCGCCGTTTCGCACGGTGAGCTGCCCCGGCCGGATCGGCGGACGGCGGAATGCCGCGCGCAGCCAACGGTCGTAGGTGGGCGCCGGCGCCTCGCGTGTCCCGCCGGTCGGAAGCACGATCTTCGCGGTGACATCATCGAGTTCCAGCTCATGGAACCACAGGCCGTTTTTTCCGATGGGCTCGAAGCCCGCCTTCTTCGCGGCGATGCGGATCGATTCACTGACGGCGCCGGGAAAAATATTGCTCCACGCCAGCCATGCGCGTGCGCGGAGGATTTCGATGCGCGTCACTGCGCCGGATTCCGCATGGCGGGTCCAGACGACATTCCGCAGCACCACGGGCTCGAAAATGCTGCCCGTGATCCTGCCGAATTGCAGCGATTCCCCGTCGCGCCATGCGGCGAAGCGCAGCGCCGTGCCGACAATCTGCCGGAACACCGGCGGCTGGATCGCCACGACCGCGAGGAGGATCAGCAGCAACAGGGCGAGACGGATTCTGCCAAACAGGCTGCGCTTCTTCTTTTTCCCGGGCGCCACGGCGGATGCGGCGCCTCTTGCGGACTTGGACTTCTCAGGCACGACTGGGCGGATGCTAGCGGGCCTCCCGGAAATTGAAAGCTGCCGTTGTCCCCGGTGCCCGGGCTGGCCGCCGGATGATTAGAGGAGCGTCATCTGGTCGCTCGGGACGCGGAAATGCGCGGCCGTCAGCGCGCGCACGGTGATGCTGAGGTCGCGCCGCCCCGGTGCGAGTCCCGCGCGGCGTGCGGAGACGTCGAAGAGCTGGTGCAGCCGTTCCGCGGCGGGACCGGTGCCCTCCATCCTTTCGCCGAACCGGCCGCGATACAGCGCGCCGCCCCGGAGTTCGCGGATGCGCCCGAGGATCTTCTCCTTTGCATCGGGCATGTGGCGCTCCAGCCACGCGGAAAAGATCGGCTCCACCGCCAGCGGCAGGCGCACGAGCGTGTAGTGCGCCGCGAGCGCGCCGGCCCCGGCGGCGGCATCGAGCAGCGCGGGGATCTCGTGATCGTTCAGCCCGGGAATGATCGGCGCCGTCAGCACGTGGACCGGCACGCCCGCATCGGTGAGCTCCCGGATCGCCGCGAGCCGGCGCGCCGGCGTGCTGGCGCGCGGCTCGAGCACTTTCGCGAGGCCGCCATCGAGCGTCGTGAGGGAGATCGCCACGCTGGCGGCATGGAAACCCGCGAGCGTGCCGAGCAGATCCGCGTCGCGCGTCACGAGATGATTCTTCGTGATGATCGCGACCGGGTTCCGGAAGTCGGCGAAGACTTCGAGGCATCTGCGCGTGAGCCCGAGGCGGCGCTCGACGGGCTGGTACACGTCCGTCACCCCGCTCATCGCCACCGTCTGCGGCTCCCAGCTCTTCTTCGAGAGTTCGCTGCGCAGCAGGTCGGGCGCGCGTTCCTTCACGATGATGCGGCTCTCGAAATCCAGCCCCGCGCTCAGCCCGAGATACTCGTGCGTGGGTCTCGCAAAACAGTAGGCGCACCCGTGCTCGCAGCCGCGATACGGAGAGCAGCCCACGCGGAAGGGGATGTCCGGCGAATCGTTCCACGAGAGGATGCTCCGGCTGTCGTCGCGGAAAAACTGTGTGCGCAGCGGAAGCGGCTGGCCGTCATCGTCCACGAGCGCATCGGGTTCGAGTTCGATGCGATGCGCCTCGAAGCGGTTGGGCGTGTTGACATCGGCGCCCCGCCCCGCCGGCGCCGGCATGGAGGAACTATCTGCCATGCCTCAAATCGTCATCCCGGCATCCCGCGGTGACGAGCGGAAATTTCCACGCCCCCGCTTTCGGGGTGTGATCGAATATGAGTCCAACTGGAGGAGCAGAAAGGGCGCGGGAAGGTGGCGCGAACGTGTGGAGCGACGGAGCACAGGGAGCGGCGACATTCCTGTCGCCGTCCTCGCTCCTGCGCCGGAGGCGCACCATTCGAGGAAAGACGGCGGGCGGCGGAGAGCGAGGGAGTGTCTTTGGCCGCCCAACGGTGCGCCGCCGCGTTGCCCAGGGTGTGTGCGCCTCCGGCGCATCTGCGGACGGCGACAGGAATGTCGCCGCTCCCTGCCGCTGCCCGCCCGCTTGTGGACCTGAAATCAACCATGCCCGGCGGGCGCCGCGGGTTCAGTTTTCAGTTTCCAGCGCCGGCTTTTCAACGTATCTCCCCCGCTCCCTTCGGGACGCAACCACGACCAAACAATCCTGATCCGACAAAAATGCCGAAACTCTTCATCCCGGGCCCCGTCCAGGTCTCCGAAAAAACCTTCCGCGCCTTCTGCCGTCCGATGATCGGCCACCGCAGCGGTGAATTCAAAAAACTCTACGGCGGCATCCAGCCGAAGTTGCAGACACTTTTCGGGACGAAGCAGCCCGTGTTTCTGAGCACGTCGAGTGCGTGGGGCGTCATGGAGGGTTCCATCCGGAATCTCGTCGGCTCCGGCAAGGTGCTGAACTGCATGTGCGGTGCATTTTCCGACAAGTGGTTCGACGTCTCGAAAAAGTGCGGCAAGGAGGCGGCGTCGGTGCCGGTGGAATGGGGACAGCCCATCCGCGGCGAACAGCTCCGCGCACAGCTCAAGCAGGGCGGCTTCGATGCCGTGACGCTGATCCACAATGAGACCTCCACGGGCGTCATGTCACCGCTCCAGGAGATCTGCGAAGTCATGCGCGAATTCCCGGAAGTCTGCCTCATCGTGGACACGGTGTCCTCCTTCAGCGTCGTGCCGCTCCCGATGGACGAACTCGGCATCGACGTCCTGCTCACCGGTTCGCAGAAGGCGCTCGCGATGCCGCCGGGCCTCGCGCTTTTCAGCGCGAGCAAGAAGGCGATGGACCGCGCCGCGACCATCAAGGGCCGCGGGTATTACTTCGATTTTCTCGAGTTTGCGAAGAACCAGGCCGAGGACATGACGCCGAGCACGCCGAGCATCAGCCACATCTACGCGCTCGAATCGAAGCTCGAGGACATCTTCACCGAGGGGCCGGAGAACCGCTTCCGCCGGCACGCGGAGACGAATGCGATGGTCCACGACTGGGTGCGCAGGCACGGCTTCGAGTTTTTTGCGCCGGAGAGATTCCGGTCGAAATCGCTCACCTGCATCGCGAACAACAAGGGCATCGACGTGGCGGACATGGTCAAGAAGCTGAAGGAGCGCAACGGCTTCGTGATCGACGGCGGCTACGGGAAGCTGAAGGGCAAGACCTTCCGCCTCTCAAACATGGGCGACGAGACGGTGGAGACGGTGGGCGAACTGCTCGCCGCGCTGGACGCCGTGCTGGGTGCCTGAGGCGCGGTCGGCTCTCGACACAGCCCCGCCCCGCCGATATTCGCGACACCGTGCCAAGGGCCAAACGCGCCAAGTCAAAAGCAACCGGCGGCGACGCGGAGCAGCTGGAGTTCGGGAATGCGTCCAAGGGAAGGCTGTCGAGCCGGACCGCAGCCGCGAGCCGCGAACTGGCCGACACCGTCCCACCGCCGAGACGGCTGGGCGACCGCCTCTGGAACGCCCTCGCCGGCGTGAGCCTGCTGCCCTTTGTCTGCATCGTCACGGATGCGCTCTTCGACACCGTCACCAGCGCGGCGAGCCGGCAGACGCAGGTGCCGTTCTGGCTGTCGCATGAATTCCTCATGTTCGCGATCGGCGCCGGGATCTGGATGGTCTGGCTCTGCATCAGCCTGCTCCTCTGGAAACAACCCCGCCCGGTAAGCGCCTATGTGCTCGGCCATGAACTGATGCACATGCTCATGGCGCGGCTCTTCCGGGGGAAGATCAAGGAATACATGATCAGCTCCGAGGGCGGCTACATCGTCACGAACAAATACAACTTCCTCATCGCGCTCGCTCCCTACCTCTGGCCCTTCTACAGCGTCCCCGTCCTCGCCGCATGGGGCGTTTCGACCTACTGGGATGCGGCATCGCAATATCAGGAATTTTTCCTCGGCGCACTCGGGTTGACATGGATGTTTCACCTCACGTTCACGCTCTGGATCCTGCCGCGCGGGCAGAGTGACTTTCACGGCCCGGGGCGGACTTTCTCATTCGCCCTGATCTATCTCGCAAATGCGGCGCTGCTCACCGGCGCGCTCGTGATTTTTGCACCGGAGGTGACGTGGCGCGGCTATGCCCGGACGCTCTGGACGAGCACGCTGGACTTCTACGACTGGGCGGGTGACTCCGTCGCGCGGCTCACCCATCTCCTCGCGCAACTGCTCGCGGGCGGCGGCTGAAACCCGGGCGGGAGACATTTTTTCATTCCGCGGCGTGATCGGGCATGCTTCGTGCATTCATCGGGCATCAACCGAATGAAGAATCAACTCACACCCTGCCGCCCCGGCCACCGCGAGAGCACGCTCACCGTGCGGAGCGTGATGCCCGGCAGCATGATTGTGCCCGAGTTGCGTTACTCCATTCCTTTCACGCCCGGCAGGCGCGCCGTCGAGGCCGCGCGGTCGCTCGACGCCGATTCCCATCGTCACGGAATCCGGCACGCGATGTCGGGGCAGAGAATCTAGCTTTTTGTTGTGGGTTGGGAAAAAGGTGGGCGGGGTCGGGGGGCCTCGCCCACCTACCCATTCCGGGTGAGGCCCGATGTTCTCCGTTGCTTGAAAACGCACGAACCCTGATGCTCCGCGGCTTCGATGGCGGATTTCACGTTCACCTTTCTCGGCACCGGCACATCCCAGGGAATCCCGCTGATCGCGTGCGACTGCCCGGTGTGCCACTCCTCCGATCCCCGCGACCGGCGCACGCGGTCCTCCGCCTACATCGAGACCCCCGAGTGCGCGTGGGTCATCGATACCGGCCCCGATTTCCGCCAGCAGGCGCTCCGCGAAAACATCCGCCGGCTCGACGCCGTCCTGATCACCCATGCGCACACCGACCACATCATGGGGTTCGACGACCTCCGCCCGTTCTGCCGCGGCGGCCGCGACCTGCCGGTGTACGGCTCTGCCGTCACGCTCGATCATCTCAAATCCGCATTCGCATTCGCATTCGACGGAAAGCATCGCTACCCGGGCTACATCCATCCCGATCCGCATGTCGTGGATTCGCCGTTCCAACTGGGCGCCACCGAGGTCATTCCCCTGCCCGTCCCGCACGGACGCACCGAGACGTATGGCTACCTCTTCATCCGCAATGGCCGCCGCCTGCTCGCCTACATCAGCGACTGCAAATCCGTGCCCGCACCGGTCCGTGCGCTCGTTTCGGGCGTGGACACCTTGATCCTCGATGCGCTCCGCCATCGCGAACATGCGACGCACATGAGCGTCGCCGAGGCGCTCGAAACCGCCTCCGCCATCCAGCCGCGCCGCACCCTGTTCACGCATCTCTGCCACGAGCTGGCACACGCTGAATTCGAAGCGACGCTCCCGGACAACATCCGCGTCGCCTACGATGGACTGAAGCTTGCGATCTGAGTTCCGGCGACCGGGAAGCGTGCGACCAAGCGGCGCTCAGCGGGCGCCGGGCTCCGGCGCGAATTCGAAAGCCAGCCTCAGTTTCCGGAGAAACACAGCGAACTCGGCCTGCATCTGCGCATCGCTCCGGCCCGCACGGAGCGTTCTCGC
>JBEBGK010001088.1:0-1691 GCA_040081515.1 Chthoniobacteraceae bacterium | reverse complement strand
AGCTGAATTCGATCCCCATGCCGCCGCTCAGGCCATCGCCGCCCCAGCCATGCCAGCGAAATACGAGGGGGTATGCGCGATGCGGATCGTACGTGCCCGGAACGAACAGGTGGTAGGTTCGATCACGGTCTAGCACGCGGATCGCAATGGACGTGAATTCTCCCGTGCCAGTCGCGTCCATTCCGCAGCCAGCGCTGCGACCGCGCTCTGGCGCGTTGGTTGACTCGGTCGCGTGTGCCGCGCCGGACGCCGCAAAACTGCACCAAAGAAGTAGTGCGAGCGAGCGAACACACGCAATTTTCCACTTTCCGGCCCCAAGCCTCGTCGGCATTTTCCCTACCTGTCCGTAAGGAAAAGTGCCGGATCGACCGCAACCGAATTGAGGAAAACGCTGAAATGCAGATGCGGTCCGGTTACGCGGCCGGTGGCGCCGACCTTGCCGATGCGCGCGACTGCCGCAACCCTGTCTCCGACGGCAACTTCGACCGCGCTCAGATGCGCGTACAGCGTCAGAAAACCCTGGCCGTGATCGAGGATCACTGTATTGCCCGAGAAAAAGTAGTCGCCGACGTCGATTACTTTCGCTCCGCCTGCCGCGATGATCGGCGTTCCCTCGGGTGCGGGAATGTCCATGCCGTTGTGGGGATTGCGCGCTTGCCCGTTGAAGAATCGCCGCTGCCCGAACGTGTTGGAACGCGGGCCTTCGCAGGGCTGGTTCAACGTCAATGAATCCGGCGTCGATTCGGTAAAGGTCTTGCGCATTTCGGAAAGGTGCGCACGCTCGATCTCATAGCGGGCCAGATCTTCCGGCGACAATTCGACCTGACCCGGCTTGACCGTCAGACGCTGGGTTGCGTACTGCTTCGGACCTATGGCGAACTTCAGGGTCGACGGCTCGCCGCCGGCGCGCTCGATGACGAGGGGCAGCTTGGTGCCCGCTTTGGCTTCCAGCGGAATTCCCACGGTTGCGACCCATTCGCTTTCGTCGCCCATGACCAACACCCTGTTGCCATTGAAACGCGCAATCGGCGGTGTCGGGTCCGGTCCGAGTTTCACGATTGCGACTCCGCCCGGTACCGCCGCGGGTTTCGGCAACGAGGCCGCAATCGCAGGATCGGGAAATGATGTGACGGCGGCAAGGAACTGGAGGAAGCGGCGGCGCAGCACGAGCGTTGTCTTTGAGTCCATGAGTTGGTCGAATGATACGGGGAAACGAAGGGTGAGGAGTAAGGAGTAAGGAGTGAGTAAAGGCACTCAGGCCCTTGAGGCTCTAGGATTCTCCTCACTCCTCACCCCTCACTCCTCCCGGCTAGTGCCTGTAGAATCCCGCCATTCATCGCCCATCCCCGATTCATGACGACATCCTCCCTGCCATTGCTGTCTGCGCTGGAAACCCGTGTACTCGGGGTGCTGGTGGAAAAGCAGCTCACTACACCCGACTATTACCCGCTGTCGCTCAACGCCCTGGTCGCCGGCTGCAATCAGAAGACCAGCCGCGATCCGGTGATGGATGTCGCCGAGGAAGACGCTCAGGGCGCGCTCGATGGACTCAACGAACGCAAGCTGGTGACTCATAGCTGGGGGGCTTCGCGACGGGTCGTGCGTTATTCCCACAACCTTCCGCAGGTGCTCGGGTCGGACGCGGGCACGACCGCGCTCGTCGCGACGCTGATGTTGCGTGGTGCGCAGAC
>JBEBGK010001087.1:0-1692 GCA_040081515.1 Chthoniobacteraceae bacterium | reverse complement strand
GGCGGGAACAACTCCAAGGCGATGAGCACGCTCGAAGGGACTACGGCGCAGGGCGCAAATGTGAAGGACAAGGCGAATACGCGCACCGTCGAGAAGAGCGGCGGCGCGGCGAATGCGGGTGAATGGCCGGAGGAATTCCGCGAGGCACTGCAGGCTTACTTCCAGGCGATCGAGGAGAAGAAAAAGTGAGAGCGATTCGCCGCATCACAATCGCAACGTGCGCGCTGATGTTTGCCGCCCCCGCTGCGGTGCGCGCGCAGACGACGGATTTCCAAGTGTACCGCGGGACGCAGGTGCCGCCGGAGGTGGAGCGAATTTATGAGAAGGGGTTGAAGTGGCTCGTTGCGGCACAGAATGCGGACGGATCTTTTCCGGGCCAATACGGGACGGAGCCGGGCGTCGTGGGCTTTGCGCTCATGACGATGCTCGCACACGGAGATGACCCGAACCACGGGCCGTATTCCAAGAGCATCAAGAACTGCATCGAATACATCCTCAAGCAGCGCAATGAGGGCAACGGCTACATCGGGAGCTCGATGTACAACCACGGTTTCGCAACGCTCGCGCTTGCGGAATCCTACGGTGCGGTGGCGGACGACCGGATCGCGCCGGCGCTGAAGAAGGCGGTCGAGCTGATCCTGACCTCGCAGGATAAGAACAAGTTCAAGGCATGGCGCTATTCGCCCGATGCGCAGGACGCGGACTCGACGGTGAGCGGCGCGTGCTTTGTCGCCCTGATCGCGGCGCGCAACGCGGGCATCAAGGTGCCGGACAAGAACATCGAGGACGCGCTGAAATTTTACACCGACTGCCAGAGCCCCGGCGACGGCGGCATCGGCTACATGCCGCGGAGCGGCTCGCACGGCGGCTCTACGACGGCGATCGGCGTGGCGGCCTACGCGTATGCGCGCAAAAAGGATCAGCCAACTTTCCTGAAGGCGCTCAAGGCGATGAAGGGCAGCGATGACGGCAACGGCGGCGGCTATCCGTTCTATTACGACTACTATGCGGCGCAGGGATTTTTCCAGGGCGACTTCAAGGCGTGGCAGACGTGGAATGAGCGGCAGGTGAAGCGGCTCACGGAAATGCAGAACGACGACGGGAGCTGGGACGCAGGCCTCGGCCCCAGCACGTGCACAGCGCTGGCGCTGCTCTCCATCGCGCTGAACTACCGCTACCTGCCCATCTACGAACGCTGATGAAAACCCGCGCCTTCCTCTCCGCGACAATGGCCCTGCTTGGCGTATTCGCGACGGCGCACTGTGGCGCGGAGGTGATTGATTTCGGCGACCTCCAGGGCTTCGACATCTTCGACAATGGCGCCTCCGATGAGGCGGAAGGCGTGCAGATCGTGAACGGACGCATCGTGCTCACCGGCGGCGCCACAAAGAAGCCGGAGAAGCCCACGCAACCCGACCCCGCGGGCGATCAGGTGCTCGAACTCACGGACGGCTCGCAACTCCACGGCAAGCTGACGGCATTTGGAAAAAGCGAACTCATCTGGCAGCGCGCGGACACGGCGGGGCCGCTCACTTTCACCCCGCAGGATGTGAAGCGGATCGTCCTCGGTGGCAGCGAGGTTGTTCCGGCGCAAAAGGCGAATGCCACGGTGAAGCTCACCGGCGGCGACTGGCTCACGGGGGATCTTTCCTCGCTGCAGAATGGAAAATTCAGGCTGGCCATCGAGGGTGC
>JBEBGK010001086.1:0-1695 GCA_040081515.1 Chthoniobacteraceae bacterium | reverse complement strand
CATTCGGCCAGCCGCCGGGGATGAACCCGCCGTTGCCGAACGGATCCTGAATCGTGCTCGGGATCACGTCGCCACCGAAGACGCCCAGACGCGAGAAGCCCGCGTCGTCCGGATTCACCGGATGCAACGGGCCGCTACCGGCCACGCGCACAGGGCCGGTGGAGAGATCGACCTTGATCAAATCCGGGATGAAGATGCCGGCAATGTCCGTGCGATTCGTTTCGATGGCCGGCCCGCTTCCGCCGAAGACGAGCACATTGATGAGCTTCGCGAGTTCCGGCGTTTCCGCATACTTTTTGAAGAGCGCCTTGTCCACCGAAGGGCTGGTGCGGTTGTAGAGATCCTTGTCTTCAATGGCCACGAGCCCCTCGCAGAAGAGCGGGTTGCCCTGGCGGCCCACCTGCACCCATTTGCCGTTGTTATTGCTGGAGGAGCCGCCGCGCCAGTCATCGTCGCGGAGGATCCGCTGTGAGCGGCGGCTCGTGGTGGCATATACGCCGACGGCCTGCTGGTCGCCTCCGAGTTCGACAACCGGGATGACGAGCGAGAGCAGGTGCATATTGAAGCCACCCTGCGAATCCTTGCCCGGGCTGCGCAGTTTCAGGAGATCGAAAATGGACTGGATGTCCCCGTAGAATCCGTCCTCACGCTGGCCCGCGAAAGCGCGGTAGCCGCTGGGGTAAACGAACGTGCCCTGCTGCGTGTAACGATCGAACTCGGCAAACGTCGCGCGCCCGTCCTTCGCGGGATTCTCGCCATTGTCACCTTCGTTGTAGAACGGGGTGGCATTGCCCTGGTTGTTCGGCGGCACCGTGCCGGTGCCGATGAAAGTGGTGCTTGGCTTCTTGTCTCCCTTCTTTCCCGTCCGATCGACCTTCGTGATCGTGTAGGTCTGCACGAGATTCTGTGCGGCATCGCCGACATTCTCGACCACGCCCAG
The DNA here is from genome assembly GCA_040081515.1 of Chthoniobacteraceae bacterium. Classification (GTDB taxonomy): domain Bacteria; phylum Verrucomicrobiota; class Verrucomicrobiia; order Chthoniobacterales; family Chthoniobacteraceae; genus SXWH01. The sequence goes on along the minus strand of JBEBGK010001086.1, from coordinate 755 downwards.
GTAGGACTGAAGGATTGTCGCCCTCGACTTGTACTCCGTCTGGAACTGGAACTGGTAGCTGAAGGTGGGCCTGCCCGCCTTCAGATCCTCGCCGGTGGCGACGTGGATCTCGTAGAGCACGTTGTCGTCGAAGTTGTATTTGTTCGGCCCGACGCTCGGTTCCTCGTGTGGATACACGCCGAGGGCGGTGACGAGCACCTTTTGCCCGGCTGCCAGTCGCACGAACGCGTAAACGTCCGTCGTGTTGGCGGCGGGGTCGAGCGTGATGAGCGGTGCATCCATGTGGCTGGATGCACGCGTGGTCACAGGGAATGCCACTGACAGCGCGAGCGCGGCAGCGGCTTGGATGAGTCTGGTCTTCTTCATGTGTTTTGTTTGTTGGTTTGTTTTTTCTGAGTCGTCCGCGACGAGAATCGCGGAAGAGTTTTTCAGCGCTGTGCTGTGAAATCGGGATGCGCGCCCGCGCTGGTGATGAGCTTCGCGGCATCGTTCAAATGCCGCCGCTCGGATGGAAGCAGCAGGCGTTCGAGTTGGCGGGCCCGGGCCAGAAAACCGGCGGCTTCCGGACGCCCGAGCCGCGCGGCGATGACCGCAGCGTGGAGAAAGATGCGCGCGTCCTGCGTGCCTTCGGCGAGCGCCCGCCCGATGGATCCCCAAGCCTCCGCATCGCGGCCATTCGCCGCCAGCGTCCATGCCAGCGCATCGTGGGTGAAAATGTCCGCCCGCGACTCGAGTTCACGCTGGGCGAGTTGCAA